>JACQJE010000049.1 GCA_016205125.1 Deltaproteobacteria bacterium
AAGGTTTATCCTGTAAGTAGTCAAAGAGGAGGGATCAACCCATGAAAAGAAAAATCGAAATTTTCACTGCAGGCTGTCCGACCTGTGAACCCGTTGTGGAAAAGGTCAAAGGGCTCGCCTGTGAAAATTGTGAAGTCATTGTCTACAACCTCAATGAGAGATGCGAAGCCGAGAGCTGCACGGCGCTCGTAAAAAAATATGGCATAAACCGGATGCCGGCTGTTGTCGTGGATGGAAAACTCTTAGAGTGTTGTAAGACATCAGCCGTGGACGAGGAGGTTTTGCGGGCTGCTGGAATCGGCAAGCGCTAAGGGAGAAAGTGCCACATGCGTGCCACAAAAATAGGGCTTTTGTCGGCCTTGTCAGCATCTGTCTGCTGTCTCGGTCCACTTGCGCTCACTCTGCTCGGCTTCGGCGGGGTGGGGCTGGCGGCGGTAGTGGGGAGGTTTCATGCGCTCTTCATTGTGGGAGGGATCATCCTGCTCATTTTGGGGTGGATGGCCTATGCCAGAGAGGGGAAGAAGTGTGATGGAGCGGCGTGTGCGACAGGGAGGCGCCGTATTCTCAGCAGATCGATTTTGATAGCAGCGACCACTCTCGTTACGTTGTCAGCCGCTTTGAGTCTCTATACCGCTTTAAAACCAGTTCCTGCCGATTTTTTCACGGGTCTGGAGGAGTTTCAGCAGATTTCGCTCCCTGTCGAAGGAATGACCTGCTTCAGCTGTGAAATTTCGGTTAAGAAAACACTCATGTCTCTTGGCGGCGTTAAGAAGGTTGAAGCAAGTGCCAAGGATCATCGTGTCCAAATCATTTACGATGATTCGAAGGTTTCTTTGGAGAAGATCATCGCTGAAATTGAGAAATTAGGCTATTCTGTAAAGCATTGAGTGCTTGAAGAAAAGGAGGGGATCCAACTATGAGCGAACGGCAGGAAGAGTGTTGTGCCATTCACCCCCCGATCCGATGTGGTCCGGAAAAATGCTCGCAATGCGGCATGATGGGAAAACCGGTTAAAAAGATCACATTGGGCGCGCTCTTGAAGGCCGAAAAAAGAAATACTATTCCAACAGGTCAGGAGGAATTTTGTTTCTGCCGCAATCCCGATTGCGCTGTTGTCTATTTTGCGCTGGGTCAAATTCTGTACTTCAAAGAGGATCTCTCTCAACCCATCTACCAAAAAGAGAGGCAGAGTTCCTCCACACCTGTCTGTTACTGCTTTGGATGGACCGTTGGAAAGATACGGCAAAAGATGGAGCGGGGCGATGGAAAGAGAATCGTCGAACAAATTACGGGGGAGGTGAAACGGGGCAACTGCTACTGTGAAATCACCAATCCGCAAGGGTCCTGTTGTCTCGGGAATGTCTCTCAAGTGATTGCAGAACTAAGCCCCAAAAAATCTGATTAGCCTCTAGAGTGCGATCGTGATACTTTTTGATAAGGTGAGCTGTTCGACTCATAGGGGGGATTTTCAGGCATGATTGTGCTTTGCCATTTTGAAGAGGGGACGATAAGGGAAGTTTCACGAGATGAAATCGCTCCACTTCTTCAGAACGAAAAAAATACCGTATGGGTCGATGCTGAAGTTTCAGATCCGCAGCTGAAAGATCTTCTTACCGGTGTTTTCCATTTTCATCCGCTCTCAATAGAAGATGCCCTGAGTGAATTTCATCATCCAAAGACGGAGGTGTTTGAAAATTATCTATTCTTCACTCTCCCTTTAATTGCGCCGTCAGTTAACGGACAGCGCTGTTTCCGCATCATTCATCTCGCTTTTTTTTGGGGGCGCAATTTTGTAGTTTCAGTGAAAAGTAGTGCGATCGATTTTTTTCCCAAGCTTCAGGAAACGGTTGGGAGTGCGTCAGAAACGATGGCGATGGGGCCAGATTTTTTGATGGAACGCATTCTTCATGGAGTTTTTGAAGAGACCGCGCCTTGCATAGAAGATATTCATCAGCAAATTGATCGTTTAGAAGAGAGAGTCTTTAAGGGGGGAAGTGATGAAGATTTTTCCACCCTGTTTCAACTGAGAAAAGACGTATTGGACTTACGGCATGTCCTGAATGCCGAGGAAGGGGTGATTAGACACCTCTCTAGCGGCGAGCTGTCGCAGATATGTCCAGAGTGTCTTCCTTATTTGCACGATGTTCATGATCATATTTATCGTCTCAGCAGCGAAGCAGAAAGTTGCCAGTTATGGATCACCGCGCTATTTAGCGCGCATCAAACTCAGTTGTCTGAAAAAACAAATGCAATTATGAAACACCTCACCCTCGTTGCCACAACCGTTTTACCACTCACCGTGGTGACCAGTTTTTTTGGTATGAATTTTCTCACTCTCCCGGGATTGCGCCATCCCGCTGGATGGTTATTTGTCTCTGGGGGGATGTTGTTAGCCGTGATCGTCCTGTTTTTGTTTTTTAAGAAGCGGCGCTGGTTCTAATCAGAGTTGCGTACAAGCTTAAACTTCGAGGAGATCAGCTATGTTTTTTCCGCCGTTCCTTTCATCGAAAGTGATGGGGATCGACAACCTATTTCGGCGGACATTTTGGCTCATGGGATTTACTTTTTGGGTTTCTCTTTTTCTTTTCGGCTGCACCCAATCCTCAGAAAAGTTAAAACCAGAAGATGTCTTTGGCCCGCCGCAGATCACCTCTCTTTGGGAGGAGGCCGTAGAAGAGAAAGTGCAGCTCAGTGCTGAGCTTCTTGGCAAGGGAAAGGAACTTTACAAGAATTACTGTGCGCGTTGTCACGGTCTTCACGGAAAAGGTGATGGAGAAAATGCCAAATACATGGTCACTCGACCGAGGGATTTTACCACCGGCATTTATAAGTTTCGCACGACCTCTTCGTCCTCCGTTCCATCTGATGAAGATCTCTTCCGTACCATTACGACCGGATTTTCAGAATATGGGATGCCTTCATTTCGGCACCTTAAGGGCGCGGAGCGCTGGGCGCTAGTCTATTTTATCAAGACATTTTCCGGGAGCTTTCAATCGAAGGGGGGAGACTCGAGAGTCGCAATAACGGGAGAACCCCCTTTGAACGACGACAGCATTGCGAAGGGGAAAGAGCAATATAAGAAATTGGGCTGTTTTCAATGTCATGGGGCAGAGGGGAGGGGGGATGGGCCTTCTGCTGCTCTCCTGAAAGATTCCTGGGGGTATTCCACAAAACCGCTCGATTTTACACGGGGGAGGGTCTTTTTCAAAGGGGGTTACCGGGCTCATGACGTGATGCGTATTCTGGTCACTGGAATCCCTGGGACACCGATGCCCTCTTACGCGGAAGCGGGTATTTCGCAGAAAGATCTCTGGCATCTGGCCCATTTTGTGGAGGATATAGCGGGACGTGGAGAAGAGGAAGATCGGGCAAAATGGAGGGCTTTTTTTGAAAAACAGAGCAGCGCATTTTCTTTAGAGAACGCAGTGATTGATGAGAAGGAAGAGAGCTGGGACGCTGAAATTTCGAAGAAATTTCGGTCTGTCACAGAGGAGCAGGCGCGTTCTCAAGGCTGCCTTTCGTGCCATGCCGGGATCGAAGTCATCAACGACAAAATGCAGCCTTATCTTTTGGCTTTTGGGGGAGGAGCAGAGGGTCGCGCCTGTGTGGTCTGCCATGAAGGGAACCCCGATGCGACAACCAAAAAGGGGGCTCATCATGGCATGTTCCCCAATCCCGGAAGTATGTGGGTAGTGAGTTTTGGAAAGGGATGTGCAAAATGCCACAGCTCTCCTGACGCTCTTACGACGGTGCATGGCATACCGCTTCCGCGGGCGGTTGGCGGGAGTCTCATGTCGGTCCGCTCCAGCATGTCCGACCCGAGCCACTTATCAGGAGAAAATCACATTTACAGAATGCAGCGCGGGCTGATGTCGCTTGAATTTGGAAAGGCATCTCATACGCTCTCCTCTAATGGGGTCATCCCGAAAGGGCTCTATCTCTATTCGGATTTTGATATGGATGATCCGGATGGCCCTGTTCCAACGGTTGGAACGGATGAGTACAAGGAGTGGATCAGGAAGGCGATCGAAAAAAAGTTTGTGAAAATAGTTGAGCGCTCGGAAGCCATTCCTACCTTCGATGAAGGTGCAAAGCTCTGGGGAGATGAATTCAAGGCTGTTTTTGCGGATTACTATCGAAAAGAGTGCGCAAGATGCCACGTCTGGGAAGAGGGGCGGCGGGAACGGGGAGACTTGCGGGCGGGGGGATGTTCCTCCTGCCACAGCTTGTATACCAACGACGGGATTTACGAAGGGAATGATCCAACCATTCCCAAAAACAAGCCGATTCATCCCATCCGACACGAGTTATCAGTGAAGATTCCGGCAGCCCAGTGCAATCACTGCCACACGCGGGGGAAGAGAATTGGCACGTCGTTTGTCGGCGCATTTGAATTTGATTACAAAACGGACAACAAAGGGACGCCGTTTAATGAGAAGGGTGAGCCCCAGGATCTCCTTTACACAAAGGACTACATCAAGGTGCAGGAAGATATTCACTTTCAGAAGGGGATTCAGTGTATGGACTGCCATACCTCCATTGATGTCCACGGAGATGGCAATATCTATCCCTCGACACTTTATCAGGTCGAAATCCAATGTGCGGATTGCCATGGAACACCGAAGCAATACCCGTGGGAACTCCCGTTGGGGTGGGGGACCCCTGTGGAACTTGGGAAAGCAAGGGGAACCTATCACAACAGGGAGACCGGAAAAGTGCACCTTCTTACCTCCCGGGGGAATCCGAGAGTCAACCTCGAAAAGAGAGGGGATAAAGTGGTGCTGACGGGATTTCACGATGGAAAGGAGCATGACGTCCCTCTGCTGAAAGAAAAGGCCCTTCGCAATACATGGAAAACAGAAGCGGGCAAGGTAGCCATGCACGATATTCCAGAGCACCTCAACAAAGTGGAATGCTATAGCTGTCATTCGAGCTGGGCCCCGCAGTGCTACGGCTGTCACAATGTCTATGACCGCAGGGAAAAAGGGGTCGACTGGCAGTTGACCGCACTGGCCCACAATCCGCTGACAGGAAAGCAGAAGGTTGTGAAAACTCCAGGAAAGATTGTAAGAGAGAACAGGAGCTTCATGCGGTGGGAGGAGCCTCTTCTGGCTGTCAATGTCAAAGGGCGCGTTTCGCCCGCTATTCCAGGATGTCAGGTCTTTATGACCTATATAGATGAAAAAGGGAATATCCGGACCGTCAACAAAATAGGCACAACGAGTGACGGTTTAAGTGGATTAACTTTAGCGCCGGTCCAGCCGCACACGAATACGATACCGGCTCGCACGTGTGAAAGTTGCCATACCAATCCAAAGAGCATCGGCTATGGGACGGCGAATTCCCGCAGCCAGGAAAAGCTTCAGGGTGACGCCCCCTTGTTTGTCAACATGGCGGAGGGCTTTTATGGAGATCTTCCCGATGCGAAAACAGGGAAATGGCAGGTGCCGAAAATCCCGGAATTTCCATATACATTAGATCAGTTGGTGACACGAAGCGGAAAGCAGGTTCAAAACATGCCGCATATCGAAGACCACCCCTTGACGAAGATGCAGAGAGATAAGGTGGAGCGTGAGGGGCTCTGCATTGCGTGCCACAAACATTACAACACCCCCTTATGGGAGAAGGTGCGCTCAAAGACCAATAGGGCTTTAACGCCTCAAGAGCACGACAAAGCAGTGGAAAGCGCTCTAAAGGCCCTCGCTGAAGGAGCATCTGAGGTAAAGTAATATTCCTGGCTCAGATGCCACTAAGAATGGGGATGTGTGGTGTAAGGGCAAAAAGGGGATCCGATGCTTACCTGTCAGGATGTTAACAAGTTAATGGCGCAGTATATGGAGAAAAAGATCTCTCTCCATCAGCGAATTCTGTTTAAGCTTCATTTGTGGATGTGTGAACACTGCTCCCAACATTTGGAGCAGTTTGAAAAAAATGCTGATGTAATGAAGAAAAGACCCCCAACTGAAGCGCCAAAGGATTTAAGCGAGCGTTTAGGTGAAGTTTTCGAGGAGTATCAGATTTGTCCTATCTGCCAGAAGGAAGTCAGATTTGTAGAACTGCACGCAAAGGCTGAAAGACAGATTCTAGAAATCATACGGAGAGATCACCCGGAATGGATAGAAAAAAATGGACTTTGCCCCCCCTGCCTCGAATATTACAGACAAGAGCTGGAGAGGCAGCAATAGGAAGAAAGGGATCTTTTTACGTAACTTCTCAATAACTTGAGGAATATACACCCCCACCCTAACCCTCCCCCATCAAGGGGGAGGGGGGGACAACCTCAAGTTATTGA
>JACQJE010000051.1 GCA_016205125.1 Deltaproteobacteria bacterium
GGAGCCTGCCCTCGAGTGAAACGAAGGGTGCCCTCAGAATGACAGGGGTTGCACTTTTACCTCAGGGTTATTGAGAAGTTACTCCCCTTTTAAATCTGATACTTTCTATGTTATCAAAATTTTTGCGGCTTCGCATGGTTACTTGGGAATTCGCCCGCCGGCCGGCCTTCTATCTTCGTAGAAGGGGGAGAAAATATCGCTTCCGCTCCCTGTCTCTGCAGATCCCGCACACGTTTCTTTGCACTTTCTCTGATTGAGAAGTGCGCCCGCGAGACAGCGATTATCTCTTTTGCAAATTTCAACTTCGATCATCTTCTGCGCATCGCATTTTTTCAGACAGTCTTCTCTCCGCTGCCGATCTTCCGCAGCCACACCAATTGCGCTCTTCAGCTCTTTAACGACTGGGATTTCCACCTGCTGTGGAATTTCTTCTTCATGCTCATTCGACAGGAGGGCTTTTCTTCCATTGGTCACTTTACGATGATTGCCGTTTTGCTTTTCTTTTGCTGGCGCCCTCTCAGCTGGCATCATGACTTTGGGCAGGAGGTCGGAACCGACCTCCTCTTCCGTCCGCACTGCATCTGCAAATCTCACCAGACAAAATGCCGCGACTGGAATGAAAAAAAAGATGATCCGCTTTTTCATGTCCGTCCCTCCTTTTCCCCTCTCTTTTCGGCCTATTCTCACCTCAGCTTGAGCCCCACACATTTAAGGTTTTTAAAAAGGCTGCCGATGAATGAAATGAGGCCATGCAAGCGTCTTCAATAAGGGGAGGTGGAGATGGAAGACATTCGAGTCGACATTGCAGCGCAGCAAATTCCGGAAAAGCTCTATCTCATGCCGCTGCTCAGCGTCGTAATCTACCCTTATTCCGTTGTTCAGCTCCTTGTGCGGCGCAAACAGAACATCGATCTTATTGAGCATCTCCAATCCCAAGGGATCGATATCCTGGGCCTTTTAGTGCCAAAAGATCCTCATCTCCCTGAAGATGCAGACCCAAAAATGCTCCATCCAATTGGGGTAGCAGCGCGAATCATCAACACGATGAGAGTTGGAGGCTCCCTTCAGGTCGTCCTTCAGGGAATCGCACGGATTCGGATGATCGAATTTCTGCAGGAAAAGCCCCATCTCATCGGCAGAGTGGAAGACATCGAACAACCTCATGTCGAATCAGCACAGACTCAGACACTCCTCACCGATGCGCTGAGACTCTTCAATCGATTTATCAGCACCAACCCGCGTTATAGTGAAGAAATCATTCATATTGTCGAGATGAATCGGCAGGAAGGGCCCGGGGTCATTAGCGATCTCATCGCATCCTACATCAATTTCCGGATCGATGAAAAACAGGAACTCCTCGAACTCGTCGATGTCGACTCGAGGCTGAGGAAATTAATCGATCTCCTTCAGAGAGAACTCGAATTTCTCAAAGTGGAATCGGAAGTCCAGGGCCGCGCAAAGATGGAGATGGAAAAAGCACAACGGGAATATTTTCTGAGACGGCAGATGGAAGAGATTAAGAAGGAGCTTGGCGAGGGGGATCAGGTGAGTTCCGATGTCGCAACCCTCAAGTCAAGACTCGAAAAGCTAGACCTCCCAAAAGATGTACTGGAGCTGGCCGCCAAAGAGATCGGCAGACTTGAAAACATGCCGAGCTCGTCAGCCGATTACAACGTAATTCACACTTACGTGGAAACCCTCCTCGACCTTCCGTGGAGAATCATGACAGAAGACAATCTGGACATTCGAAAAGCGGCAGAGATACTCGATCAGGACCATCACGGCCTCATCCATGTCAAAGAAAGAGTCCTGGAATACCTCTCCGTTCTCAAACTGAAGAGAGATCTCAAAGGCCCTATCCTCTGCCTCATTGGACCTCCCGGAGTTGGCAAAACCTCTCTCGGTCAATCCATCGCGCGCGCTCTGGGGCGAAAATTTGTCCGCATGTCGCTGGGCGGAGTGAGGGATGAGGCCGAGATACGGGGGCACCGGAAAACTTACGTCGGCGCCATGCCTGGCCGGATCGTCCAGGGAATCCGAAAAGGAGGGACAAGAAACCCTCTCTTCATGATCGATGAGATTGACAAGATCAGCGCAGAGCGGGGAGATCCCGCTTCAGCCCTCCTGGAAGTGTTGGATCCTGAACAGAACCACAACTTCAGGGACAATTATATCGAAATTCCTTTTGACGTCAGCAGCGTCCTCTTTATTACAACGGCAAATTATATGGATGCCATCCCCGCACCGCTGCTTGATCGCATGGAGGTCATTCATCTCCCCGGCTACACCATGGAAGAGAAGGAGATGATTGCCAGGAAATACCTCGTCGCCAAACAGAGAGAGGCTCACGGTCTGAAGGAGAGCCAGATCTCCTTCTCGGATGAGGCGATTCGCTGGATCATCCGGGGTTATACAAAAGAAGCAGGGGTGAGGAACCTCGACCGCGAGATCGCTCACATTTGCCGAAAAGCAGCCAAAGATATCGCGGAAGGGGCTGCCGGCCCTTATATCATAAAAGCCAACTCGCTTGAGAAATATCTCGGTCCGATCAAGCATATTGCGGAGGAAGCGCGGACAGAAGATGAAATAGGGGTGGCTACAGGGCTTGCTGTCACACCGACGGGAGGGGAACTTCTCCACATCGAAGCCACAAAAGTGCGCGGCAAAGAGGGGATTAAACTGACAGGCCACCTCGGGGATATCATGCAGGAGTCAGTGCAGGCCGCACTGACCTATGTCCGCTCCAAGAGCGAAGAGCTCGGCATCAGCCAGAAAGAGTTTGAAGAACACATCCTTCACGTTCACTTTCCAGCTGGAGCAGTCCCTAAAGACGGCCCTTCTGCGGGTGTCGCCATTGCAACAGCACTCGCCTCTCTGATGAGCGGGCTTGCCGTCCGCAAAGACGTCGCAATGACAGGCGAGATCAGCCTGCGCGGGCATGTGCTCCCTGTTGGAGGGATAAAGGATAAGATCCTGGCTGCCTATCGCGCTGGGATTCCGATCGTCATCATGCCGGAAAAGAACAAGAACGATCTCTACGACATCCCGAAAGAAGTAGAGCGCAAAACCTCATTTATCTATGTGAACCATGCGGATCAGGTACTGAGAGAAGCGCTCGTTGGGGGAGAAAATCTGGAACTCAAAA
>JACQJE010000009.1 GCA_016205125.1 Deltaproteobacteria bacterium
GATTTTGATCTGTTCCGCTCTGGCAAGATCACTAAAGGTCATTTGAAATGCGAAGAAGAATAAAGCAAGATTCGCGATAGCCAATTTTCTTGTGGTTGAAACTTTCATTTTAAACTCCAGGCCACTGCTGTCCCAACGTTATTCAAACAGATTCAGCTGGTTGGTGGAAGCAAGTGTGTTTTGCGCCGACTCGGATAATGTAAGCAGTTGATTTAGCGGCGCTCGTTCGAACATGGTCAAGCTCAGGATCTGTAGGATTCCATAAAGACTTGCTGAGAGGTTGAGCCGTTTTTTGATGATGGCAACCAGAACATAGACTGACACAGCGATCCAGATTTGCGTTTTGACTGCGTTCTCACTGGTACCAAAGAATGCTTTGATGCGAAGGTGCTGTTTGATCCACTTGAAGAACAACTCGATTTGCCAACGCAACTGATAGAGTCGTGTGATGGTGAGAGCGGGCAGAGTGAAGTTGTTCGTCAGAAACACAAGGTTTTTTCCTGTTTTGGGATCTTTGAATTTGATCCGGCGCAACGGCGTTTCGAAGTCTTGGCGGGAGTAAAAACCAGTCAGCATGACCGTCTGATCGCAGATCAGTCCTGTGTTTCGATCTACCGGATGTGAGTAGCGGCGCTGGGCTTTGAGATTGGCTTTAGCGCGGATGACGAAGAAGCTTCCCGCTTGGTCGAGTTTGGCAAGGCGCTCGAAATCAACGTAGGCTCGATCCATCACGTAGAAGGCCCCCGGTTCGGGCACAAGGTGGTCGAGAATATTGACTTCGTGGAACTTGCCATCGCTGATAAAGATGAAAGAAGGGATGTTGCCGCGAAGATCCAGGAGCGTGTGTAGCTTGATTGCCGCTTTGGTCGAGCGAAACGGAGCCCATGGAAAAACCGACAAGCAGAGATCGATCGTAGTCGCATCGAGCGCGTAGACCGTCTCTTTCAACTCAACACCAAAGGGCTCCTCAGCGTAGAGTTGGCGGGCAGTGGCGATCAGATTCTGTGCGAGGTGGTAGTAGATTCTCCAGTCGCGAGTCGCATTGGCGTTGGCAAGTGTATTACGCGCTACTTTACCTCGAACACCAAGGTGATAAAGCTTTGAGGACTGAGCTCGCAAACAAACTTCGATATCCCGCAAGCTCTCTCGATAAGTCAATTGCGCGAACGCCATACACAGATACTGATCGAGACAGGAGAACGATTTGACCTTGTGCTCACCACCGTAGCGCGCAACACATCGGCGAAAAGTATGAAGCGGCAAATAATCCATTATTTGCGAAAAAACCAGTTTGCCTGTGTACATCAATTTCTCCCCCGCAAAAAATCCATTTCGCAGGGTTGCAAACCGCAGACCATACTTCAAGTCGATCACAGGCTAAAATGCTTCTTTCTTTTGGTATTTTAAGCTGTTATCGGAAAAACATTAAGCAACGTTGGGACAGCAGTGGGAAGAAGTGAGAAAAAAAGAATGGAAGCCATAAAGCGAATAATCTTAGGACTACTGCGTTCAGATAACATACGTGAGTTGCTGATTTTCTTACTTCAGCCACCATGCTGCAGCAATCCCCCACACGGCATTTGCGATAAGAGCAAAGAGGGGAGTCAATTTCCCTAATTGTAAGCCGGCAAATCCTTTCTTTGCCTGATATGGAAAGACTACGAAGAGAACGCTGAGCGTTGGGCCAAGACTAAACAAAAGCCCTCTCCAGAGCCATTGTTCTTCAAGAATGGGGAGGAGGAAGAGAAAACCCCAGAGACCGCCCCAGACAATTCTGGGATAAAGCCACTGTTTCGTCCAGGATGGGGCGATTTGAACGCGCATCAATTTCGAAACGCCTGATTTGCCCATTCCCCAGACGAAAATGCTATTTGCGAGACCGCCGACACATCCTGCCGCAAAGGTTATACTGATGGACAGGGGCCACCAGAAAGATTCCATGTTGATCTCCTTTCATCTATTTTGGTTCGAGTTTTCTGCGATAGCTGGTTTCTGAGAAGCTCTTGAATCATCATTAACCACTCAATACGCTGAGAGGGTGTCAATTGGCTAGCTCGTTTGAGATCTTCCGCCGTCAAATAAGTTGCCAATGTTTGCGGTGGCAAAAGAACATCTGGGTTTGGACAAGCATTATTTGCTTTTTTTAATTTTTCTGAGGGAGCGGGCATCTGCTAGGTCCTTTTCTCTATCTGATTTCGCTTTCAGTTCGATTAATTTCTTTAACGTGATGATAGGGCACCTGACGCCCAAAAAAAACATTTCGACGATCTCTTCATCCTTCAATTCGGCATTTTCGTCAATCATGAGATCAATAACAAGATAAGGTTGCTTGGCGTGATAGAACGTCAAGGCTCTCGCATGTTTTTCTTGTGCAATCTGTTTTAGCCTTGTCGGATTCACGAAATCACTTTTCAAAACAGGTTGTTGTATTTTAAAATCGAGTTGTTTGAGGATTTCCCATGCTTTTTTAAGGTCGTGTGTGTTAAGTGTAATGGCCAAGTCCAGATCCATTGTCAGGCGCATTGCACCATGTGCTACTACTGCAAAACCTCCCACAATAGCATAGCGAATTTGTGAGGATGAGAATGCCCGTAGAACATCACTATAAGTAAGGTTTTTCTCGCTCATTGCGGCAAGTCTAATAGAAGCTGCATTTTCTGGCAATCGAGGAAAAAAATGTCTCATGGGATACCTCAGGAATTTATCGATCGGATCGAAGCGATCATTCCGATCTACTATAAAACGAGGTTTTGGAATCTCCTCTCGAAGGAAAAGGAAACGACCTTTCGTGTCAATCCCCTTCGCACGACACCCCAAAAGGTCCTGGAGACTTTAGAGCGGGACCGGTTCCGGCTGAAAAGGGTCGACTGGTACCCGGGTGCATTTATCCTGATGAAGGGGCGCCAGAAGGATCTGGAGAAAACCGGGCTTTATCAGAATGGGCAAATTTATATTCAGAACCTCTCCAGCATGGTTCCACCTCTTGTTCTCGATCCAAAGCCGGGCGAAAGAGTGCTTGATATCGCGGCCGCGCCGGGGAGCAAAACGACGCAAATGGCCGGTTTAATGCGGGGGTCTGGAAAGATTGTTGCAATAGACTCAGATCGTATTCGCTGTGAGCGGTTAAGAGCGAATGTCGAGCGCCTTGGGGCTCTTAATGTGGAAGTGCTACGTGATTTTGGAGAGCGGTATGGGAAAAGGAATCCAGAGTCTTTTGATAGGATTCTGGTCGATGCACCGTGTTCCTCTGAGGGCCAGTTTTGTCTGAAAAATCCGGGTACTTTTCTCTACTGGAAACTCTCTCGCGTTTATGAAGCAGTAAAGATGCAAAAAAAGCTTCTTACTGCGGCTTTTACAGCTCTTAAAAAGGGGGGAACTCTCGTCTATTCGACCTGCACCTTTGCTCCGGAGGAGAATGAAGGGGTCTTGGACTGGCTCTTGTCTCAGCATGGATCAGATGTCCGAATACTGCCGATCGAGCTCCCCTTTTCCAATCAGACGGCGCCCCTATCGCAGTGGGATGGGAAAATCTTTCATCCCGCTGTAAGCCGCGCGAAAAGGATCCTCCCTACGGAGACGATGGAAGGCTTCTTCCTGGCAAAAATAGTGAAACAGTAAAGATTTCAATCTTTTGCTTTAAATACCGATAAATGAATTGAAAGGGGGTAAAGGGACATTCTCATGACAGCCGAAGTACAGCTTTTAAGAGAAAAGTTTCCAAGCCGTTTTCTCACAGTCGCTTTCGTCCTGACCGCTATCGGTTTATTTGGGTTGGTTCGCAACATCTATTTCTCCTATAAGTCGGTTCGCATTACTCACGAGCAGAATTTGCGCATTCGCGAGCTTTACGGCGTCATCATTCATCTGGATGAAGTTCTCACCATGTCAGCCAAAATGGCTGCTGCCACCGGAGATCTTCGATGGGAAGAGCGCTATTTGAGCTTCGAACCCCATTTGGATGCGGCGATCAAAGAGGCTAAAAAGCTCGCACCTTACGCGTATAGTGAAAAGGCGGTCGATATGACCGATGTGGCGAATCAGAAATTAGTGAAAATGGAAAAAAGATCCTTTGAACTGATCGGTGAAAACAAGCGGCAAGAAGCCATGGCGCTCTTATCGGGGAAAGAATATGAACAACAGAAGCAAATTTATAAGTTTGGAATCACGCGATTTGCAGGTCCCACTCTCGAGTTGCGCCTCCAGGAATTAAGAGGACAACTTGCTTATCTCAATGAAGCAATTTCAATGACGATCCGAATGGCCGTGACGACTCAGAATCGAGAGTGGAAGGAGAGATACGAGTTGTTCCAGCCCCAATTGTATGCTCTTTTGCGGGAGGCGGCAGAACTTGCTCCAAATCGTGGAATTGAAGAGGTGACGCGGCAACTCGAAGGAACCAACCAAAAAATAATTGCTCTTGATGAGCAAGCGCTCATGTTTCTTGAAAAGGGACGTGTCGAAGAGGCGAGAGACGCCGTTTTGAGTAGTGACTATGAAGAATTAAAGCGGGAAAATGCTGGAAAAATCGCGCGTTTTAACCTTCTGATCCACAAATATGCAGACTCACTAGTAGAAAGTTCCCGAAATAAGACCCTCCTTTCGATGTTTGCCGCGGCAGTGATTGTGATTGCTCTCCTGATGGCGTGGTTGGCGGTTGTTCAAGCGCTGCGGCGCTGGCGCCTTGCGATCATGGAAAATCATAGAAAACTCTATCTTCGGACGACAGAGTTAGCGGAGTTAAACCGTTCTCTGGATCAGAGGATATCCGAGAAGACGACAAAACTGAGAAAAGCCAACGAGCGCTTGGAAAGAGAAGTTGCGGAAAGAAGGACGATGGAGGCCGCCTTGCGGCTGATTGTCGAAGAGATCTCGGCTGTCATGGGGGAAGCTTTTTTCAAGATGTTAGTCTCTTCGCTCTCTAAAATTCTGGAAGTTCGTTATGCAATCATCACAGAGATCACGGATTTCGAGAGGCGGCGAGTGAGAACTTTGGCCGTCTGGATGGGAGATAGTTTTGGAGAGAATTTTGAGTATAGCCTTGAAGGAACACCCTGTGAGAATGTGGTGGGCCGCATGCGATGTTTTTACCAGGAGCGGGTGCGGGAGCTTTTCCCCAACGATCCGTGGTTAGCTAAAATTGGGGCAGAAAGTTATCTTGGAATTCCGCTGTTTGATTTTAAAAACAATCCGATAGGGCATTTGGCCATTCTCGACACCAAATCGATGAGAGAAAATCCTCATCATGAAATGATCCTGAAAATGTTAGCGGCGAGAGCCTCTGCCGAAATGGAGAGAATGGCAGTGATGCTGGAACTTGAACAGCGGGAGGAGCGCGAAAGACTCATCATAGATACCGCCTATGATGCCTTTGTGTCGATCAATGCCAAAGGGGTTATTGTCGAATGGAACAAAAGGGCAGAGGAGATTTTTGGATGGACCCGGGAGGAAGCCTTGGGAATGACGATGGCTTCCTTACTCATTCCTCTGAAATACCGAATGGCCCATGAAAAGGGGATGCGCGCTTTCCTGGAGAAGGGAGAAGGCCCGGTCCTCAATAAACGGATTCATGTTTTGGCGCTTCGCCGGAGTGGAGCTGAATTCCCTGTTGAATTGACGATTGGTTCTCCAGTCCAGATGAAAGACGGATACATTTTTCACGCTTTTATTCGCGATCTGTCAGCAGAATCTCCAGCCCTTCCTTTAGAGGAAATCACGACACCCGGCGAGAAAAAAGCCGCATAGCCGTCCCGTCCCGAGAAGGTGGATCAAGGAAGTTGACGCCTCTTTTTCTTCATGCAAAAGTGACCTCGATCTGAGGAATGTAAAGAATGGGGTCGAGATGCGCGCAGTTGTCTTTAGGAACCACGGCGGGCCTGAAGTTTTAGAGAGCGCTTCTATGCCGGAACCGAGGCTTCGAGTGACAGAGGTTCTGGTGGAAGTTCGGGCCTGCTCCGTCAATCATCTCGATATCTGGATCAGAAAAGGCCTCCCTCATTTCTCCCTTCCTCTCCCCCATATTTTGGGTGCGGATGTTTCGGGTGTCGTAACAGCTATTGGCGAGGAGGTAGAAGGCGTCGCGGTTGGGGAGAGGGTCTTTATTGCGCCGGGCTTGAGCTGTGGGCATTGTTTTGCGTGCGCCAATGGACAAGACAATCTCTGTGATCACTATTCCATTTTGGGGGAGCATCGGCAGGGCGGCTATGCGGAGTACGTCTCTGTTCCGCGGGAAAATATCTTTTCCATCCCAAAGGGATTGACGTTTGCTGAAGCGGCAGCTTTTCCCCTCACCTTTCTGACTGCGTGGCAGATGGTGGTGAGGAAGGCACGGGTCAGCCCAAATCAGACCGTTCTTGTCCTTGCGGCAGGGAGCGGGGTTGGAAACGCTGCTCTGCAAATTGCCAAATTATTTGGCGCAAGAGTCATGGCCACTGCATCGACATTAGAGAAACTTGCCCAGGCAAAATCACAGGGGGCGGATGAGCTGATTCAGACAGGGGTCGACAACCTCCTTGAGAAAGTGAAAATTTTCACGGAGGGGAAGGGTGTCGATGTGGTGATTGAGCATGTTGGAGAAGCGACTTGGGAAGAGAGTATCCGGGCTGTCCGGAAGGGAGGCAGGGTGGTGACCTGTGGCGCGACGTCGGGTTATCGGGCCGTGACCGATCTCCGTCATGTCTTTTACCGACAGATCGAAATTCTGGGATCCTCCATGGGGTCCCGGGCCGATTTGTACCCTATTATAGAAGCGGTCAGGAAGAGAGAACTCTTTCCCGTGATTGATTCCGTCCTGCCTCTTGAGGAGGCTGGCACAGCTCATCGGAAGATGGAGCAGAGAAAGCAGTTTGGAAAAATCGTATTGGAA
>JACQJE010000061.1 GCA_016205125.1 Deltaproteobacteria bacterium
ATCCTCTTCAGCCGCATCTCTCCAGGAGGCGAGATCTTTGTGGCGAAAGAGCGCGTTGTCATCGAGGGAGACTTTGGCGTCAAGCGCAATAAAGGACCCTGAAGGGGTCAAAACAAGAGGATTAATCTCCACCAGAGAGCAATCCGCATCGACAAACAATTTACAGCACTTGAGGAGAAGATCCGCGGCCGCCACCATCTCCTTCTTCTCCAAGCCAATAGCGCGAGCGAGTTGTCGTGCCTGGTAGGGCTGCATTCCTGTCAGCGGATCGATCGCCATCTGAACGATGGCCCCCTTTTTCTTTGCCGCAAGCTCCTCGATTTCCATCCCCCCTTCGGCAGAGACCATCGCCACGACACATTCCTTTGCGCGGTCGATGGTGAATCCGACATAGAACTCTTTCGCAATCTGGCACCCCTCTTCTGCAAGAAGGTAGCGCACTAACTTTCCCTGAGGGCCTGTCTGAGGAGTAACGAGTCTCTTTCCGATCAGATCAGAGGCGAGCTTCCTGGCCTCTTCCTCCGATTTGGCCACCTTAATCCCGCCCCCCTTACCGCGTCCTCCTGCATGAATTTGTGCTTTGAGCGCCCAGACACTTCCTCCAATCTCTTTAAGAGCAGAAGAGATTTCTGCGGCAGAAGAGATCACTTTCCCTTTCGGAACGGGGATGCCAACTGATGCAAAAAGGTTCTTCGATTGATATTCGTGAAGTTTCATTTGAGCGCGCTCATTTCCTCATTCGCTGTCATGAGTAGAGATCCTTCGCTCTGCTCAGGATGACAAACTCTGTTCAGGATGACACTCTTATTTTCCCAACTTCAATGCCTTGGTGAGCTCTTTCACATGCTCGATCGATTTGTTCACCTCTTTCCGCTCTTTTTCGTTCAGATCGAGTTCAATCACCTGCTCGACTCCATCTGCTCCGAGTTTCGCAAGGACTCCAAAATAGCATCCTTCGACACCGAACTCCCCTTCGAGATAGACCGAACAGGGCAAGATCCGCTTTTTGTCGCGAAGAATCGCCTCTGCCATCTCGATAATCGCCGCAGAGGGAGCATAATAGGCAGAGCCGCTCTGCAGAAGTTCAACAATCTCAGCCCCGCCATTCTGGGTTCTTTTTACTATTGCAGAGATGCGATCTTCCGAGAGGAGCTCTGTCAGCGGAATCCCTGCCGCAGAACAATAGCGGATCATCGGGACCATCGTGTCTCCATGCCCCCCCAGGACAAAGGCATGAACATCCTGAACAGAAACGTTTAATTCAGCAGCAACAAAGGTTCTGAATCGCGCGCTATCCAATACACCCGCCATGCCAATCACGCGTTCCCTCTCGAAACCGGTGTAATGCTTTGCCACATACGCCATGGCATCGAGAGGATTCGTGACCACAATCATCACGGCTGAAGGACAATAAGTAGAGACTTTCTCACTGATATTTCGGACAATCTCTGTATTCTTAGCCAAAAGGTCATCCCGGCTCATCCCTGGTTTCCGTGGAAATCCCGCCGTCACCACCACAATATCAGACTCTTCGATGGCGTCGTACCGATCACCTCCGACAATCCGAAGATCAGCGCCCGCAATCGGTGTCGACTGAAGGAGATCGAGAGCCTTCCCTTTGGTGACTCCTTCCAGCACATCGACCAGAACAATATCCGCAAGCTCCTTTGTCATCGCCCAATGCGCCGCTGTTGCCCCTACATTTCCTGCGCCAATAATACTGATTTTCTGACGTCCTCTAGCCATAACCTTCTCCTACATTCTCTCTACGACGGCATTTCCAAATTCAGAACAGCGAACTTCACGCGCACCTTCCATCTGCCGCGCCAAATCGTAAGTGACCACCTTGTCCGCCACGGCCCTTTCCATCGCCCTGACAATCCTATCCGCCGCCTCTTTCCAGCCGATTAACTCCAGCATCATCACTCCCGAAAGGATCATCGAACCGGGGTTCACTTTGTCCTGGCCGGCGTACTTCGGTGCGGTCCCATGGGTCGCTTCAAAGAGCGCCGCATCGTCCCCTACATTGGCGCCTGGGCCCATTCCAAGACCGCCAATCTGGGCCGCCGCCGCATCTGAAAGATAGTCGCCATTGAGATTTGGGAGTGCGACGACATCGTATTCAGAAGGACGCAGCAGAATCTGCTGGAACATGGAATCGGCAATCCGATCTTTCATCACAACCTTTCCAGCCGGAACTTTACCGCCAAATTTTTCCCAGACGTCTGTCTCCGTTACCGTTTTGTCCCCAAACTCCTCCGCCGCAAGTTCATATCCCCAATCGCGGAAAGCCCCCTCCGTGAACTTCATGATGTTCCCTTTGTGAACGAGCGTCACACTGGAACGCTTCTCCTTCACAGCAAACTCAATCGCCTTTCTCACAATCCGGCGTGTCCCGGTTTTGCTGATCGGCTTGATACCGATGCCGGAGTCCTCTCTGATTTTGCACTTCATCTCCCCATTGAGAAATCCGATGATTTTCTTCACCTCCGGACTCCCTGCCTGCCACTCAATCCCCGCATAAACATCTTCTGTGTTCTCTCTGAAAATAACGATGTTCATCTCTTCAGGACGTTTGACTGGAGAGGGGACCCCTTTGATGTAACGAACCGGGCGGATACAGGCATAGAGGTCCAGCTTCTGCCTCAGCGTGACGTTGAGGCTCCGGATGCCGCCACCCACCGGGGTCGTCAGCGGCCCTTTGATGGCAACCCGAAATTCGCGGATCGCCGAAACCGTCTCCTCAGGGAGCCACTGGCCTGTTTTGTTGAACGCTTTTTCCCCTGCCAGAATTTCCCGCCATCCGATCGCCCGCTTCCCCCCATAGGCCTTTGCAACTGCCGCATCAAACACATGCTCTGCGGCCCTCCAAATGTCAGGCCCTATGCCATCCCCTTCAATGAAAGGAATGATCGGACAATCTGGAACTTCAAGATGGCTGATTCGCCCGCGAATCGGGGCTGGAGACAATGGCTTGCTCATGGCGCTACCCTTTACAAGTGACAAGTGTGAAGCAACGATACAAATTCAGAAAAAAAGCACGAAAAGTCTAATGATCGGGGAGCGACGTTATCTGAATGAAAAGGGGGTGTCAAGGAACGCCGAAACTTGAGTTAAACTTCACTCAAATAAGATTCACTATTTCCTTGATTTTAGTTGAGAAATCAGTTAAATATACGCCCCTATGATTACTGTGGAACGCGTCAGGAAAAGCTTTGCCGAAACAACCATTTTGGATGGAATCGACCTTCAGGTGCGGGAAGGGGAGGTCCTCGTTCTCCTGGGTCCGAGTGGAGCCGGAAAGAGTCTCCTCCTCTACCTCATCGCCGGGCTGGTCAAACCGGAGAGCGGCCGGATTGAACTGGGAAGCAGGCGGATTGGGATGCTCTTCCAGAAGAATGCCCTTTTCGATTCGATGAGCGTTGGCGAAAATCTCGCTTTCCCTCTCAAAGAGCTCACCCCCCTCAGAAAAGAAGAGATTGAGGAGAGGGTGAGAGGCAACCTCGCCGCCTTTGGTCTGGCTCAGTGGTACCCTGCTCCAGTGAATGCGCTGAGCGGCGGGATGCAGAAACGCCTTGCACTCGCGCGTGCCTTAATCGCCAATCCGGACATTATCCTCTGCGATTCTCCTACTGCAGGGCTCGATCCGATCACGGCGCGCCAGATGACCGACCTCATGGCCAAAGAGTGCGCGAAACTGAACCGCGCAACCATTATCGCGAGTCATGACATCCCGCGGAGCCTTTCACTCGCCCACCGCGTGGCACTTCTCTCGGAGGGGAGGATCACATTTTCAGGGACGCCGGACGAATTTCTCCGAGGCCATCATCCGGCAATCGATCTGTTTCTAAATCGGGACTGGAAAGAGCCTTTCCCGAAAGAGAATCCAAATGACCGGCATCACATTTCATAACGTCATCAGCGAGCTTGGCAGCCGCCTTGTGCTCAACGAACTCAATCTCGAGATTCCGAGAGGGGAAGTCTCAGTCATCCTGGGTCGTTCGGGTGTCGGAAAATCGGTGCTTCTCAAGCACGTGGTGGGATTGCTGAGACCCAAAGCAGGTCAGATCTGGCTGGACGAATGGGAAGTGACGCATCTCTCAGAAGAAGAGCTCTGGCCGCTTCGGCGCAGATGCGCTCTTGTCTTTCAGCATCCCGCGCTTCTCGATTCGCTCACGGTAGAGGAAAATATCGCCCTGGGGCTCTCTCATCTCGATCTCACCCCTGAAGTGACAGATTCCAGGATCGATCATTCGCTCCAGTGCGTCAATCTCTCCTCCGACATCCGGCCATACCTTCCGCACCATTTGAGCTTTGGCATGCAGAAGCGCGTCAGCATTGCCCGCGCGATTGCATTAGAACCGGAATACCTCCTTTACGATGAACCGACCACAGGCCTGGACCCCGCCAATATCCTTGCGATTGATCGCTTAATCCGGCACCTCTCGGAGAAATTGAAAGTAACCTCCGTGGTCGTAACACACGACATTGAGTCGGCACTTCGGATTGCAGATTCCATTGCACTCCTGGAAGATGGGCGCGTCACGTTCAAGGGAACCGCCGATGAATTTCTTTGCTCCACCCACCCTACGGTGCGGGAATTTCTGAAAGATGAGATCCTTCGCTGCGCTCAGGATGAGCTATGAGAGTCACAGCAATGGCACGCAAGACAGATCAGATCCTCTCCGGAATCGGAAAAATCTCCCTTTTTACCCTCCAGTTATTCAGGATCCTCTTTCGCAAGGAAGTCCAGCGACAAGCTGTCTTTAAACAGATGAGCGAGGTCACTCTCCATTCGCTCCCCATCACGGCCGTCGCCGGAATCTTTGTAGGGGGAATTTTCGCTTTGCAATTTGCCGCCCAGATGAAGGGTTTCGGGGCGGACGGCTACATTGGAGGAGCCAATACCTCTGCCATTGTCAGAAATGTCGGCCCCCTCCTCGTTGCGTTCATGTTGGCCGGAAAGATTGGCGCATACACCACGGCGGAGCTTGGCACCATGCGCGTCACCGATCAGATAGATGCCCTTTCGACACTCGGACTGAGTCCCCTGGTCTATCTGATTGCTCCGAGATTTCTCGCCATTCTCGCCGCTGCGATCCTCCTCCTCATTTTCAGCTTTTTCATCAGTACGCTGGGTGGAATGGTGATCTGTCATCTTGCCGCAGGGATTAATTTCTACCAATACGCTTCAAAAGTGCCAGAAATCCTGAACTTTTGGAGCATCCTCAATGGGGTCGCAAAAAGTGCAGTTTTCGGTCTCCTTATTGCGGCGATCAGCTGTTATTTCGGCTACACAGCTTCCGGCGGCGCGCGAGGGGTCGGCACTGCCGTCAATACGACGGCGGTCACCATTGTGGTCAGCCTGGTCGTGGCGAATTATTGGGTCACTTCGCTGATCCATTCTCTCGCCGCGATCTTCGGGGGGCAGTAAGATGATACTGCGCCACATGATGGAGATGGTTAAACTTGGAGCTCAAACGCTTGCGGTCCTTTTTCACCCTAAGGCATGGCGCCCTTCGCTGGTCCTTGAACAGCTCTATCTCATGGGCAATAAATCCGTAGGACTGGTCGTCTTCGCATTGGCATTCTCCGGCATCGTCGTCGTCATGGAGTACGCGTTCCATATCCGGCTTGTTCTTCAGACGGCAGAGATGGTTCCAGGATTTTCTTCCAGCCTGATGATGAGAGAATTTGGAGCAGGGATTACCGCTCTTCTCCTCGCCTCTAAAATAGGTGCAGGGATGGCGGCAGAACTTGCCACCATGAAGACCACAGAACAGGTAGAGGCTCTCCGCTTAATGCGTGTCGATCCGGTCAACTACCTCGTCATGCCGCGCTTCATCGCTTCCAGTATTGTGACCCTCATCCTTTCGATCATTGGAGTCGCGGTTGCCATTCTGGGCGGAATGCTGGTGGCAACCACAGAACTCGGGGTGACCTGGGAGAGCTATCTCTCGCAGATCAGCACATTTATTCAACCGGCCGATGGCCTTCAAATGTTGATTAAAGCGGGCATTTTTGGCATGATCACGCCGATTATTTCGTGTTACTTCGGCCTCCACTCCCAGGCAGGTGCTGGGGGAGTGGGAAAGGCCACAACAGAAGCTGTCGTCTATTCTGCCATTGCAATCATTGGCTCCGATTTTTTTCTCACCTGGTTCTTTACGACAGCTGGCAGAATTTAGAGGTAATTCAGTATGAAAAAAACAGAGAAAAGCAAGTTGAGTCATGAAGCGAAAGTAGGTCTCCTCTTTTGCTCGGCCCTCGTTCTCGTCGCCCTTTTTACCTATTTCTTCGGTTCTTACCGCCCCTTTTCCAGGAACTACCGCCTTCAGGTGGTTTATAACTACGCTGGCGGCCTGGAAGTCGGCTCCCCTGTCAGAGTCTCTGGAATCAAGGTCGGAAAGGTGACAAAGATTGAATTCTTCGTTCCCGATGCAAAAACAGCGCCTGAAAATCAGAGCAGGAGTGCGAAGCTCCGCGTCGTCCTTTCGATCGACTCCAAAGCGCGTCAAAATATTCGCAAAGACTCTCAATTCTTCATCAATGTCGCCGGCATCATCGGTGAGCGCTATGTGGAGATCACACCCGGTTCGGTCGAAAAAGCGGTACTCAATGAAGGCTCGACTGTGGCCGGCATCGATCCGCCCCGCTTCGATCAGCTCCTTTCTCAAAGCTACGGTTTTTTTGGAGAACTCGAAGCGCTCCTCAAAGAAAATAAAGGGTCTTTCTCCCGTGCTGTCGCTCAGCTCTCCACACTCATCGATTCCATGCACAAGACCCTTGCTGAAGTCGATTCCAAAACAAACCGCACACGCGGGGAATCCCTCATGGAAAATCTCACGCTCCTCTCTGAAGATCTCCGCCTTCTCACATCGGAGCTTCGCAAAATCCAGGACAAAGGGAACCTCGCCGGACGGCTCGATACGTTGCTCACGCGCATCGATACGCTCACGACCCGCGCTGAGGCGCTCGACAAAGAAGCGATCCGCAAATTCCTGCAGGAGGAACAACTGAGCGTGAAGGCCAAGGTGGACCTCTTCTGATTTGTCGTACTCCATCCTAAATGTGATATTGTGATATTCTCCAAGGGAACGAGGAGGTGAAACCCAGATGCGCCAACTTTTGTTCTTCGCGATAATCCCTATTTTTATCTTCGCCGCATCGATGTCAGCATTCTCAGAAGAGCCAATCATCAAGGAGACATACAATCCCCGTCGCGATTTTCCGGTGGGGGTTGGAACAGTGCTTGGCACCCCGCTGGGTGTCATGGGGATTCAGGCCGAATGTCACGTTCACCCGCGTCTGAGCGCTGTCATTGGCGTCGGCTCCGGCGTCTTCTTCAACAGCTTCCATCTCCAGGCGCGATACTTCTTCCTGGAGCGAACCCTCTCTCCTTACCTGGGGCTCGGCTACGCCCGCTGGACCGACAACGGCTCCCCCGAAAAACTCGCCCGCTATTTCAGCCAGGCCAGAACCTTCGGCCTTGTCGACTCTGCTGGGAATAAACTGAGAAACGCTGTCGATCTGATCCCTCTCGCCGTTGGCCTTCACTTTCTCTCCGATAAAGGGCTCGCCCTCTTTGGGGAGTTCAATTATATCTTCTCCACCCAACGCCTGACTGCTGCGCCTTACGGCGGCCTCGGCGGACAGTGGTACTTTTAGTGTTCATCTGAAAATTCCAATCTGTTACGGCTTGCTGCAAGAGATGACAGCAGCGTTCTCAGTCGAAAAGAGGC
>JACQJE010000038.1 GCA_016205125.1 Deltaproteobacteria bacterium
GGTGAGAACCCCTTTCAGTTTCCGCCACTCCCCATCCTCCTGCACTTTAAAAAGGTCAAGGGATGCAAGGAATTTTCTCCCGTTAGAGAGTTCAATGGAACCTGTATATCGGCCCATGATAGGGCCCATCGCATGGTCATGATCTCCATGACCTCGATGTGGATGCGAGGGTGGCGTGGGGGAAGTGGGAGGATCTTGAGGGGCGCTCTCCTTCGGCTGGATGATGACAGTTGTCATCATTCCCGCCATTTCATGCGCCATCGGCTCTCCGGGAACGGGAGGGACATGCATGTTGTTCGTCACATGGTGGGGTAAGTGACAGTGGAGCATCCAGACGTCCGGTTTGCTCTTGTCCCCTGTATACTCTGCCGCCGTAAATTCAATTTCTGCTGTCTGCCCGGCAGTGACGACGACAGTGTTCGCAGATGGCTGAGCCAAAAGATTGTGGCGCTCTGCCCCTTCAGCGACAATTTTGAAGGTATGACCATGGAGATGAATTGGGTGCGGCATTTCATTGAGACTTGCGATACGGACTCGAATCTCCTCTCCGGGATTGACAACGATGGGAGAGGTGCCCGGCGCCGTTCGGCCATTGATGGTAAAGAAGTTAAACTCATCTCCCATCGCCATCGCGTCGGGAATTCTGCTGTGAGGAGGAATCGCCCACATCTGCAGGAAAAGCAGGATGTCGTGGTCGACCTGCGGCATAATGGCGAGCTTCGGATGAATGATAAAGAAGCCCATGAGGCCTAATGCCAGCTGTTTATGCTGATGCATGTGCGCATGGTACATGTAGGTTCCGTACTGTTTCAGCTCAAATTCGTACGTAAAGGTTCCACCAGGAAGAATGGGATCCTGTGTGTGGGGTGCAGCTCCATCCATCCGGTTCGGAAGCTCCAGTCCATGCCAATGAACGGATGTCGGCTCTGGCAGTCGGTTGATCACTTCAATCCGAACCCTTTCCCCCTCAAAAGCTTCGATGACCGGCCCCGGTGTGGAACCGTTGTATCCCCAGCCATAAGCGGGACCTGGTTCAAAGTCGGAGTAAAAGGTCGTGAGGATCTCTTCCGCGGTCAGTTGGAAGAGCTTAATGAATTTCCCTTCCGCGGTTTTAACGCATTTGTGCTCTAAGGTCCGCCCATCGAGCATTGTCACAGGAGTTGGAAGGGTCTGAATTTCAGAACGAATATCCGGATCGCAGATTTCGAGTCTGGCTGTCCAACCCTCTTCTGCAAGACAAGGATGAGCGAAAAGTAGGGAGAAGAAAATAAGGCTCACCTGTTTCACACCTGCCTCCTTTCTGACACCACTCGTGAAGAAGGGGCGGACTTTAACAGTGAGAATGAGCAGGAGTCAATACATCTCGCAGAGGTCGAATCTGTGACCGGAGGATTGGGAATCCTATTGTTTTCATTTGTGTTTTTTCAGACATAAAAAAGTGCTTGCTTCCCTCACGCATGTAGGATACAATGTGCTTGTCCTTTGGGTAGCGGTCATTGGTCATTTTGGCTAGTGGTGTCTCTCAAAGATAGTGTTATTAGAGCGTAACTGTGATTAGGGTTATATGTTTAGAGTTGATGCCGCCTGAGAGAGTCACTATCCTGTCCTTTTAGAGTTCCCTTCTTTGTGAGTGGAAAATCTAAAATCCAGGGTCTTCTTGAAGCGCTTCCTCTGAACCTATAGCAGATTCGCAATGCGCATATTCTATGGTCTTTTTGGAGGAAAGCATGAATATTTATGTTGGCAACTTAGCTTTTGCGCTGACTGAAGAAGAACTGCGCGAGGCATTTGGAAACTATGGTACGGTTGAGTCTGTCAAAGTCATGACAGATAAATTTACCGGTAAATCAAAAGGCTTCGGCTTTGTCGAAATGCCAGATGCAGAGCAGGCTAAGGCTGCCATTTCTGGTTTAGACGGAAAGGATCTGAAAGGGAGAGCGCTCAAAGTGAGCGAAGCTCGCCCGCGCGAAGAGGGTGGAAGCCGTGGTTTTGAAAGAGGAGGTCGCGGCGGCGGCGGTGGTTACGGCGGCGGCGGTCATCGCGGTGGCGGTGGCAGCGGCGGCGGACGTCGCTCCTGGTAATTCGGTTTATAGACCAGAAGAAATAACCCCTTGGGCTAATCCCTCAAGGGGTTTTCTTTTTAGGCAAAATGGCGATATGCGTCGTCAGACTTTGTTAGAAGATATTTTGGCTCCTCGACGTACGGGGAAGTACGCCTGCGTCGCCAAAATATCTTCCGCCTCGTCTGGCTCGCATCTCGCCATTTTGCTAAAAAAAGCGATATTTTTTAGTTCTGGCAATTGATTTTGTTGACAGTCTGCCGCTTCAATGTTGAGATATTATCTATAGTTTTATTCCAACCCAAGCAGAAACAGGGAGGTTTCTAAAATGGCACATTTTGCTGCAATGATTGCATTTCTCTTTGCCCTGGTGGTTGCTGTCGGAGGTTTTTTTGTCTGGCATCTGGCAGCCAGGGAAAAATCGACCCTCTTGAGAGTTGCTGGTATGACATTGGCTGTCATCAGTATTGGTACAGCTCTCTGCGTCCTCTATTATGACTTGAGGTACTCGTGCCAGGGGGATTACGCCTCTCCTTATCCCACCTTTTTCACAGTGGCAGAACACCCTGGCGGATTCATAGGTCATCCCAAGCATGGATTTAAGCATGGCGCGTGGAAAGGGTGTGGCAAGGGAAAATTTTTCCACCGAGGTGCCTGCACATCAGACTGTCCATGCCCAAAAGGGGGAGAGTCCTGTTGCGGCGCAGAAGGGAGTAAGAGTCAAAAAGAAGACAAACCACAACAGAAGTGAGGGGGAGTATGCGCGCGTTGGTTACCGGTGCTACAGGTTTCATTGGCAGAAGGCTCCTGAGACAACTCACGAACCCTGTCGTGTTGAGCCGAAATCCGGAAAAGGCGAAGAAGATTCTTGGCAGTGTGGAAGTTTATCGATGGATTCCGGATCAGGAGTCTCCTCCAAAAGAAGCCTTTAATGGTGTGGATGTCGTTTTTAATCTGGCAGGGGAACCGATTGTCAGCGGGAGATGGACCGAATCGAAGAAGAAGAGGATTTTTGACAGTCGTGTGGGGGGCACCCGAAATCTTGTCTCTGCGATAGAGGGATTGGGCAAGCGACCCAAGACGCTGGTCTCTGCGTCGGCGATTGGCTGTTACGGATCCCGCGGTGAGGAAATATTAGATGAAGCCGATTCGCCCGGAGATGATTTTTTAGCAAAGCTTTGCAAAGCGTGGGAAGGAGAAGCGTTGAGGGCGGCTCAGTTTGGCGTACGCGTCGTCATCCCCCGATTTGGGATTGTATTGGGCGAAGAGGGAGGGGCCCTAAAGAAGATGCTTTTCCCCTTTAAGCTCGGTTTAGGGGGGAGAGTGGGCAATGGAAAACAGTGGGTCTCATGGATTCATGCGGACGATGTTGTCGGGATCATGATGCATGCGGTTTCGCGGGAAGATATCAAAGGACCGATCAATGCAGTGACTGCGGCCCCTGTGAGGAATGAAGAGTTTACGAAGGTTTTGGCGCAAACGCTTCACCGGCCAGCCTCTCTCCCCGTTCCGGCCTTTTTACTCAAGATTGTCATGGGAGAGATGTCGACCGTACTCCTCTCTTCCCAGCGCGTCATCCCCCGGGTGGCAGATAGGGCGGGGTACAAGTTTCTCTACCCGAAATTAGAGCTTGCTCTGGAAGCGATTCTTGGGAAGAAATAACTAGGGCGTGTACTCAAAGTCGCTGGTCCCGTCATGCCCAGCCGCGGAGCGGCGTCGGGCATCTGGCTGTTCGCGAAGGGCTAGATCTGGCTTGTGAGATTCTGCCAAGTAGGATTGATAGATTCGATGAGAATGATTTTGCCGCGTCGCGATTTTTTCTTGATCATTTTTTCACGCTCAATAGCCTCGACAATTGAGGGAAACGCTTCATAGTAGACAAGATGAGTGATGTTGTAGCGGCTTGTAAATCCGGGGACGAGTTTCTGCTGATGCTCATAAATGCGCCTGGTGAGGTTTGATGTCACCCCCGTATAAAGCACGCGATGACCTGGACTGCATAAAATGTAGACATAGGCTTCCATCAGTTCGATGTTTAAAGAAAATACCATTCGGACGCAAGTGAGATGCTTTATTAGAAAATCACAGTCGTGCCCAAACCACGATACCGGCTAAGTATACAGTTGCCTGATAATTTCTCGTAAGTTTGTCATAGCGCGTAGCCACACTGCGAAAGTGTTTTATTTTGGCGAACAGATTCTCTATGTGGACAAGTTTTGCATCTCAGATTTTGAAAAGGTCGCAATTAAAACAGATGACTTCTTCTTCTGGCGAAGGCTCCACAATGCTTCGCATCTGGTCAAGGCATGCAAGGATAACCTCTTTGATCCTTTCGATATCTTTTCTGCTCAAAGCGTGAATCGCTGTGTAGTGAAGCGATCCGTTGTCCCCATATTGGGCGTCAAGAGCGGCTTTCATTCGCCAATTGGCATGGTGCATGGCGATTAGAGGGGACTCATTAGGAAGATGAAGGCTTCTCTGAGTTGCTGTCCAGAGATCTCCTTGCTTCTTGACGGCTCCCAGTGAACTCAACAGGGAGAGATTTTCTCTGACCAGTTCTAATGGGAGTTTGAGCCGCTCCCCAATCTTTTCTTCCGTCTGGAGGGTTGGAATGCTCGTAATGACATGGAGCGCGCTCCCGATCCACGAAGAGTAATAAAGCGATTCGTGCTGGTTGTCTGCTAGTCGAGGTTTTTTGAAGCGGTTGGCGAGATTCTCTTTTTTCTTTTTGATCTGTTGCAAGCATCTTTTCGAGATCGCGCTTAATTCTTTGGAGCCAGAACGCGAAAAGTTGACCATTTCTAGAAAGTAATCGGTCTCATCTTCGTCGAGTTTCCAGAAATAGGCTAACTTTGCCGTCTGATCAAGGGTGAGCTGGACATGACTATGGAGGACTTGCGAGAGATAAGACCTCTGACAGCCAGCAACTTTTGCAAGAATGGTTTGATATCCTCGGATATTTTTGTTTTCTCTGATCTTGGACCTGATAAATTCGATGATATCCTGAAGTTCGTTGAAATTTGAAAGAGTGGCTCCACCGTGGAATACTCCACGGTAAC
>JACQJE010000039.1 GCA_016205125.1 Deltaproteobacteria bacterium
AAACCGACTCCGGACCTTGGCGGCACGGACCATTGCCGGTCATAGGCTGTGCGAAGGCGCCACCTTTCCAGAAGTCTTCACGCAAATGCGGGAGAAATACCGCTTCCCGGAACAAGACGCGTTTTTCATTTGTGAACGGGCCTTCCGCGGAGGGGGTTACACCAAGGACAGCATCTACCAGATCGGTTTCACAAAAGTCTTCAATGCCTGGCTCAAAGGAGCGAGTATGACGCATCTGATGGCTGGAAAATTTCATCTCCACCATCTCCCGCTGGTCCACCGGTTTGCCCAAAAAGGGTGGCTTAATCCCCCTGCCGTAATCCCCCCCTTCCTGAGTAATCTGAACCGCCTTGAAGCCGACCGGCATGTGATCAACATCCTGAGCAAATCAGAATACCTCCACGAACAGGCAGGCTTGCTTGCAAAGGCCTGATGATGAGAGTAATGGACTAAACCATGAACATTGGCATTCTCTCCCGCAATCGAAACCTCTATTCGACCCGGCGACTGGTCGAAGAGGGGAAGAAACTGGGGCATACTGTTCAAGTTCTCAACCCGCTTCTCTGCAAACTCCTTGTCGCTCAAAAGAGCATCACAATGTTCTACGGAGAACGGCAGATCCCTCACTTTGATGTCATCATCCCCCGGATTGGGACGTCAATTACCGACTACGGCATCGCGGTCATCAACCACTTTGAACTGATGGGAGTGCCCGTTCTCAATGGTGCGTTCGGCATCAGCCGCTCCAGGGACAAGTTGAGGAGTCTTCAGCTTCTCGCGGAACGGGGAATTAACATTCCAAAGACCTTCATGGCGAGAAAAATTGACAACCTCCAGAAGACACTCAATATGGTGGGGGGAGTTCCGGTCATCCTGAAACTTCTTCAAGGCTCCCAAGGAGTCGGCGTGATGATCGCGGAATCGCTCGACTCCGCCGAATCGGTCCTCGACACCTTCTGGAATCTCGAGCAGAATATTCTCATCCAGGAATACGTGAGAGAATCCCGGGGCCGCGACGTCCGCGCACTCGTCATGGGTGACCGCATTGTGGCCGCTATGCGGCGTTTTGCCAAACCGGGACGCTTCCGCTCCAACATCCACCGCGGCGGCTATGGAGAAATTGTCGATCTCGATCCGGTCTTTCGGAAAACAGCTCTCGACGCAGCGCGCGTCATGAAACTTCAGGTGGCGGGTGTCGATCTTCTCGAATCAGAGTCCGGCCCGAAGGTGATGGAAGTCAACTCCTCTCCCGGTTTTGAAGGGCTGGAAGAAGCAACGAAGCAGAACATTGCAGGAAAGATTATTGAGCATGCCTGTGAGTATGCGAAATCTTTCCGACCCAAAAAACCGCGCAAAAAACGCCCCTAAAAAAGTAACTTCTCAAAACTCTGCATGTCATCCTGAGCCAAAGTGTCATCCTGAGCGAAGCGAAGGATCTAAACTCATCGACTGGAAAATTCTTTCCACTTATGAGATACTGGCGCTACTTGCTCGCTATTCACTGCTCATTCATCCTATCTTTAGGGCGTGTTTAAGTTGTGCAGATCAATTTCATTATGGGGAATGCGATGAAAAGAATCCTGTTTATTTTTTTAGTTACGTTCTGGTCACTCTCTGCTCAGGCGGAAGTCGTGGCCCGGCATGGCGAAGGGACTCTCGAAATCATTGGAGGGGTGAGGGTCCTGCGACTGAGGGGAACCCCTTATGAAATGGGGAAACAACATGGAGCGCTCCTGGCTGAGGAGATCCGACAGGGTCCTGTCCCCTATTTCGTCGGCAGTATCGATCGGGCACTCGAGCGCATTCCGCTCTTGCGCAAATCAGAGATTCTTCGCGAAATTGCCAAATCTGCCGCCCAAAACATTCTTTTCAAACCGCTGCAACTCAATCTCCCGAAATATTACAGGGAGGGTCTGCGCGGAATGGCAGATGGAAGCGGCTTGTCACTCGATGCGTTCCTAACCGCCTCCGTTCTCCCGGATGCCGCCATGCTCCTCGCAGATACCCTTTACGGCCGCAGTTTTGCGGCGACGTCCTCTTTTCAGATGATGGGATGCACAACATTTGTCGCCCATGGTCCAGCCACAACAACGGGGGAGATGATTATCGGGAGGAACCTCGATTATCCCATCGTCGGCTATTGGGACCGCTACCCAACGATCATCTACTACGAGCCCAATGAAGGAATGAAGTATCTCGCCGTTGGAGCTCCCGGCATCAACACAGCTGGCATTACAGGGCTCAATGAAGCGGGTCTCACCCTCACCCTTCACAACCACAGCGGGAAATCGACCACGGCCCGGGGAATACCGATTGTGGCCTTGACCAACGAAGTGATCCGCCAGTCCCACGATATCGATGAAGCGATCGCTATGCTTCGGCGTCTCAAGCCGGCAAGCAACTGGAGCATCAACCTCTCTCACTGGCCATCCCGCACCGCCGCAGTGGTCGAGTTTTCGCCCAGCGGAATGGCGGTGCGCAAGATGGAGGGGAATATCATTGCGCAGACTAATTTCTTTCACAATAAAAATCTCCGCACAGATGAAATCTTTATCAGCCAGGGGATTGAGGACAATATCTTCACAAGATACGAGCGCGTCATGGAACTGCTCGATCAGCAGGATGGATCGATCGATCCTGCCTCTGCCGCCGTCATTCTGGGAGATCACGTCGATGCGATGACCGGGATGGTGCGGGGCGCTGGGCGAGTCCTCGCGGCACTGACTAACATCACCAGTGTCGTCATTGCCCCCGAGCGGAAAAAGATCTATGTGGCGACAGGGCGTGCCCCTGTCAGCAACTCCCCCTATCTTGAGCTTCCGCTTGAATGGGATATCACCTCTACTGCCGAAATGACACCGCAGTATCTTGAGGGGAACACTTTCCGCTTTGATGAGGCGAAATTTGAAGCACTCCAACAGTATATTCGCGCCTATAAGATCATCGAAGACAACGGAAATCTCAATGAGGCCATTGCACATCTTCAGGAGGCCGTCAGGCTTCACCCCGATGACGGACACTATTGGCTCACCCTTGGCGTTATTGCGCTGAAAGAGGGAGAGTCTCTGCAGGCTCTCTCCTATTTTCAATCCGCATTGCAGAGAGAATTGGCTCTCACCCAACAACAGCTCACATGGCTCTACCAAGGGCGCGCCTTTGATGTGATGGGGGATCGCAGAAGTGCTCTTGCCGCTTATCAGATCATTCCGACGCTCGGGGCAATGGATCGGGTTTTAAAGGAGAGACTTGCTTCTGCACTCCGTCGATCCTTTACTTTAGAGGATGCACTCGACATCGATTTTCAGTTTGAATTTTTTGATTTGAGGTAGAGATCTGCCTACAGCATTTTGAAACAGGGATGAGCAAATGGAACTCGCAGTTCGCCTGATCTGCTTCGCCGCAATTTTTGCCGTCATAGCAGGGTGGGAATTTCAAAACCCGCGCCGCAAACTCGCCTCTTCAAAATTCTGGCGCTGGTTTTCAAACCTCAGCATTGTGGCCATCAACACCCTTTTAGTGAGACTCATCCTCCCGATTGCCGCTTACGACATGGCCTTCATTGCCCGCTCCCACCATTGGGGCATCCTCAATCAGTGGGATCTCCCCCTTTGGGTCTCAGCGCTCCTCTCCGTCATCGCCCTCGATTTTGCCATCTATCTCCAGCATGTCATGTTTCACGCCGTCCCTATTTTCTGGCGGTTTCATATGATGCATCACAGCGATCTCGACTTCGATGTCACAACCGGCATCCGCTTTCACCCGATTGAGATCCTCTTATCGATGCTGATCAAAATGGGGGTCGTGACGATCATCGGCGCGCCTCCCATCGGGGTCCTGCTCTTTGAAGTTCTTCTCAACGCCACATCGATCTTTAATCACGGCAATGTCGCCCTCTGGCCCCCCCTCGACAAATACCTGCGACTCCTGGTCGTCACTCCAGAGATGCACCGCGTCCATCACTCCGTCATCGCGGGAGAAACAAACAGCAACTTTGGATTTAACTTCCCCTGGTGGGATCGGCTCTTTGCCACCTATCAGGCCCAACCGAAGTTCGGACACCTTCGGATGACGATCGGCCTTCATCAGTTCCGCGACTCAAAAAAACTGACACTCCCCCACCTCCTCGCTCTTCCTTTCATTGGGGAGACGGGGGAGTATCCGATTCATCGCGAAGCAAAATAAGGAATTTTAATTCAAGCTCGCTTTATAAGGGGTATTCTTGTTGATGCAGGAGACGAGATCCTTCGGAGTCACTCTCTTTGCGTCATACTTTATTTTGCAGACCTTCTTATCTAAATCGACATCCAGACCAACCACACCCCCCGTCTTTTGCAGGGCTTCATTGATCTTCGCCGCACAGAAGGCACAATGCATCCCATCCACTTTCACCGCGACTTCTTTGATCTCAGCCTTTGCCGCAACAGCGGGCTGGACTTTAGACTCCGCTGTGGCGCAAGCGGCCGAATCCCCTTGCGCTGAATTCGCCCCCTTTTCATCACACGCCAAACTCACCCCTGCAACTGCAAAGGAGAGAACAATAGCAAACAGTGACCCTTTCTTCATTTTTCACCTCCAGAAATGACCAAATCTATACCACAACTTCCGCTCCCTGAATATACCAGGTGGTGACAATGTAAAAAAGCAGCGTCCAACCGTAGCGGGAATTCGGTCCTCGAAGGACAGCCCGCTTTTTGGGCCTCGAAGGCCAGGATAGTACAATGAGTTTGTAGCACTCAAACTATCAAACGGGAGGAACGCTGCTATGTCTTACTATATCGGACTGGATGCACATACTGCAACATGCATGTTTGTCACTTTGGACAGCGAAGGAAAAGCAGTGAGCAATCTAAATTGTGCGACAACGGAGGGAAATTTGCTCAGGTATGTTCGTTCTCATCAAGGACGCAAAAAATTGGTATTTGAAGAGTCGCATCTCGCGCAATGGCTCTATTTGCTGCTTAAAGACGAGGTGAATGAATTAGTTGTTTGCAATCCTCTCTATCTGGGGAAAAAGCAGGGTTCCAAAACGGATTCGAGAGATGCATGGCATCTGGCCAACGAACTCAGGTGCGGACATGTCATACCCGTGTTTCACGCTGACCATCCTCTGATGGAGTTGAGGTGTTGGGTTGAAGCATACAACGATCTGGTGCAAGACATGACACGGGCTAAAAATCGATACAAAGCTCTATTTCGTTCGCGGGGGTTGGCGACGGCAGGTTCGACAATCTACAAGCAGCCCGAACGAATGAAAGAACTGAGTTTTGAAAGCGAGAGATTTGTCGCTGAGAATCTCTTTGAGCAGATTGCTCATATGGGCGAAACCAAAGCCGCTTATTCCAAGAAGTTCAAAAGCATCGCGAAGCAGCATAAAAGCATCAGGAATCTCTGTTCGATTCCCGGCTTTGACGTCATTCGTTCCGCAGCAGTGGCCGCGCTTGTCTGCTCCCCCGAGCGGTTTAAGAATAAGCATAAATTCTGGGCTTACGCCATGTTGGTCAAGCAAGACAGGATC
>JACQJE010000040.1 GCA_016205125.1 Deltaproteobacteria bacterium
ATACGGGAGAGGGTAGCTTCTCAATAAGTGGAGGTACTGTCATCCTGAGCGAAGCGAAGGATCTAGATTCTTCGGGCACTTCGTGCCCTCAGAATGACAGGGGTCGCGCTTTTGCCTCAAGTTATTGAGAAGTTACGTTCGCCAACTGAATCACGAGAAGGATTGAAAGGAAGATTTGATGACTCGCGCTCTAGGAGTACTGATTGTTCTTGCTTCATTTGCACTCATAGCCGTAATGGCAGGAACCGTCTTTCTCCACTTTGGAAAGATTTCAGTCGATCGTCACATCGTCCTCTCCCTAATCTCTGTTCTTTTCTGTACTTTTGTTCACCTGATGATGATTTTTTATCTCCTCGGAATCGGCAATCAGATGAAACGCGCGATCGTTCAGGACGATCTGCCCAAGAAAGAAGAGCGGTTCATCAGAATTTCATCCTTCCGAAAAAAGGTGATACCCGCCGCCTCTCTATCGGTTTTGCTCCTCATGCTCACGCTCTTTAGCGGGGGTCACAGCGATGCCGCGCAACAAGCCCTCTGGCTTCACACCTCTCTCGCCATTGCGGCCTTTGCCGTCAACTTTGCAACTCTCTGGAGAGAATTCTCGACATTGAGTGATTGCATCGAACTGATGTGGGAAATCGAGGAAGAGATTAGTTGATCTTCTGCCGGGTCGTAAAATCGCCCTCATACGTATGAACATGCTGAATGTGCGACTCGGGGTGTTTCCAGCAGTAGTACCCTTCACCATTGTCGAAATCGATCAGCCAGAGCCCTTTGGGGCGAGCCCCCAGCCGCTGGACCTTCTCCACCCATTTGTCGACAATGGCATTGAGCTCGTCATCGAGGTTCGCGCGCCGCTCATCCTCCTGAGACAGCGATTCGATCTGGAGGATTAATGAGCCTGCCTGTTCAATCGCCTCAACGGTCATTTTTTTCACAGACGGGAGGACTCTGTTCGCCTCCTCGAAAGTAAAAAGCTTCTTTTTCTGATCAACCTCGACAGGATCTCCCACTGATCCCCCCCCAAAAAACCTGCACGACTCCCTCATTTGGAAGACAATGCGCCCCTGAAACAGTCGCAGTTTAATGTCGATCACATCCTGGGTCAAGCGAAGGAGCAGAGTCTAACCTTGATCCCGCCTCGTGCTCGGCTTATAATAAAACTGTGGCGGTGGAGCAAATGGCAAGAGTCAAAAAAAGAGAGCTTCCAATCATTCAACGCAAAGCGGCCCTGTTAAGCGAAAATGCCAGGGTCGTACTCTTTCGCCGCTATTTGAAAAAGGACGAAAAAGGGAATGTCATCGAAACTCCGGAGGAGATGTTCTGGAGAATTGCGGAGGCTGTTGCAGCTCCGGAAAAAAGATACGGCGTTTCTGATGAGGCGGTGCGCGCCATTGCGGAGAAGTATTATGATCTGATGGCCACTTCTGCCTTTCTCCCAAACTCCCCAACGCTCATGAACGCCGGTCGCGAGATGGGGATGCTGAGCGCCTGTTTTGTCCTCCCGGTAAAGGATAGTATCGAATCGATTTTCGATTCGGTTAAATATACCGCCCTGATTCAAAAAGCAGGGGGCGGTACCGGCTTTGATTTTTCCGATCTCCGCCCCAAGGGGGATATTGTCAGGAGCAGTGGCGGCACGTCGCCAGGCCCCATCTGCTTCATGAGGGTCTTTTCCGACGTCTCAAAAGCGATTCAGCAGGGAGCGTTTCGGCGAGGTGCCAACATGGGAATGCTCAGCATCACCCATCCCGACATCCTCGATTTCATCAAAATGAAAGAAGATCTGAGCCAGATCACAAACTTCAACATTTCAGTAAGCATTCCGGACGCATTCATGGAGACACTCAAGAGAGATCCAAATTGTCTCCATCGGGTGACCAACCCCCGAACAAAGGAATCTTTTCCTCTGAAAAAACCGGATGGCACCTGTTTGAGTGTGGGAGAACTATTCAACCTGATTGTGGAGGAGGCTCATGCGACGGGTGAGCCGGGAGTGGTCTTCATCGACGCTATCAATCAAGGGAATCCGACACTCCACCTCGGTGAAATTCATGCGACAAATCCCTGCGGAGAACAGCCTCTCCTCCCCTTCGAGGCGTGCAACCTCGGGAGCATCAATCTGGAGAAATTTGTCATGAGAGAAGGAGAGAAGACTCGATTTGATTTTGCAAGCTTTGCCGAAACCGTTCGTCTTGCCGCGCAATTCCTCGATGACGTCGTCGATGCAACGAACTATCCCGTCCCGCAAATCCAAAATCTCTGTCTCGGAAACAGAAAAATCGGCTTGGGAATCATGGGATTTGCCAACGCGCTCTTCCGCCTGGCGATTCGATACGATTCTGAGGAAGCTGTTCAGTTTGGCGAGCAGGTCATGAAAACCCTCAACGACGAGGCGCATCGAACCTCCGAGATCCTGGCCAGTCAGCGGGGGGTCTTCCCTAACTGGAAAGGGAGCAGTTGGGAAAAAGAGGGGCGCAAGATGAGAAATGCCTGCGTCACGACCATCGCTCCAACCGGGACAATCAGCATCATCGCCAACTGCAGCAGCGGGATAGAGCCGCTCTTTGCTCTCGCCTTTTACCGATATGTTTTGGAAGGGGAACGCCTCCCTGAAGTGAATCCCACTTTCAAAGAGATCGCCATAGAGAGAGGTTTTTATTCAGACGAGCTGATTGAAAAGCTCGCGGAGGGAGGCTCCCTCTCCCGCCTTAAAGATAAAGGTCTGCCTGGAAAAATTCCGCAGGAGGTCAGACACGTCTTCGTCACGGCTCATGAAGTCACTCCAGAGTGGCACCTTCGGATGCAGGAGGCGTTTCAAAAGCATTGCGACTCGAGTATTTCAAAGACGATTAATTTTCCAAGAGATGCTTTAAAAGAAGATGTGGCAAAGATCTTTCGCATGGCCTACGAGCTCAAACTCAAAGGAGTGACGGTTTATCGCGACGGATCCCGCGCCCATCAGCCGATGGCTCTAGCCGGCCCAGAAAAGGGGGGCGCCTATTCGCTGAAATGCCCTGACTGCAACAGCGATCTCACCTTTGAAGAAGGGTGCATCACCTGCCACAGCTGTGCATTTACAGAATGCTAAATAATTCGGAGATAATCCTCAATAGCGTAATTCCAGACTGGAAGGCCGCAGAAACGCTCTTTTTCAGGACAGAAGGGTTTCTCCCCTGCCAGCTTTCGCACGTAGCAAGGAGCGCGCAGGTATTCCCCAAGCGCCGGGAAGAGAAGAGCCGCCTGAGAAAGCTCATCGACACTCGCCGCAAAGATCTCCTCCTGGGCATTGTAGCAGGTGCGGAGTTTCCATTTGTGATGAAGTCCAAGGAGATCCCCCGTTTCAATAAAGCGAACCGGAAAGGCATTTGGCAGGAGATATTGCGCCACCTCCCACTCGACCCCCTCCTCGATCAATTGATTGATCCCTTTAAAAATCTCATTCATCTGCTCAGCATAAAAATCGGCCGCCTCGGGAACCGCGGCAATCAACTGAGGCACAATATAATCCGGCTCTCCAGAATAGTGTGCCATGAGCAGCGGCCTTGCCGCAGGGGTGGCCCGGTGCCGCTGATCCTGAGAATCGGCAGTGTGACTCAGTTTCTTCTTAAATACGAAATGCACGAGATGAAGAGCCCGACCGAGCTTGCTCAGCGTTCCAGCGCCGAGGACATCCCCAAGAGAGGGGTTCTTCTTCGGATTGAGAACCCTCTCGACCGCTTCGCTGTCACTGAGTGTCCCCTCCCCTCTCCCGAGGACGACACGAACCGCGTCACCAATCATGCGCTCAGGGTCGGGGGTATGACTCACCAGCTTTGAAATCCTCCCCTCCAGAGAGTGATCAAACTCTCTGATAAAAGTGCGACTCTCCTGCAAGTCGATCTTTTTGAAATAGAGAGATTCGGCGTGTTCTTCAAAGAGGATGGGCTCTTCGAGATCCCGCGCAAACTCTGGATCTACTTTAAGGACCTCCCGGACCATCGCTTCCACCAGGAGGCGCTGCTCCAAAGGGGTGTCAAACTGCCGGCAGTATTTGTAATAGCGAATCAGCGTCAGGGCGCTAATGGTGTGATAGAGATAGGCAGACGTCGCAATAGGGAGGACGTAGCGCGCTACTTCATAGGCGCGCTTGCTGATGACGCTCTCCCAGCGCTTCTCGTCCCGCTCCCGGGCGGGAAAGATGCGGTAATACTCCCCCCTTGCTCTCGGAAGAATAAGCGCGATCAGTTTCTCATAAGCCGCCAGCTCAAGAGAAACGACGCGATCATACTGTTGGCGGGCTCTTTCTTTTAACGGGGGGACAAAATAGCGCCCTCCCCTCACCTTTACATACCGCTGGCTCACCTGCTCCGAGTTGTAATAAGGGTGGCTGTGAAGAAACGACCAGATGCAGTGGCGCGATACATCGGAAAGGGCAAAGACAAAATGGGCATGCTGTCGGGTCGTCAGATGCCCCGCTTCCCGCGTGCTTTCCGCAATGCGATTGCGCAAAGCAACCGACTTTTCATCTGCAGAGACCTCTTCTGGCCAGATGATCCCTTTCGAAGAGTAGCAGGTCCGTGCCGACGCCACAGAGAGATCAAAAGGGGATGCAATCGCGCTGATCAGCTTTACTTTCGGTACAACAGGTAAGGCTCTCTCACTCATAATGAAGAAGATTCTAGCGGGGCAACACCTTTCTTTCAACCGGAAAAATTTAAATTGTAAAAAGAGGGCTCGTTTAGTAGCGTATTGATTATATGACTTCATTGACTCAGGTTCCTGTCGTGACAGCATTATCCAAAAAAGAGGCGGTCTTAAGAGAGCTCCGCGCCCATATCCCCTTTACCGCAAAGGCCTCGATCCTCGGTGTCGTCCTCGCCTATGCAGCAGATCATCTCACTCATCGTTTTAGCGCGACCGAGTTGAGCGCCTCCATCTTTGACCTCGCGCACCCGCTCCACGTCCTCTTTTCCTGTTCGGTAAGCACCGGAATGCTTTACAAGTATTGGAAGGGGAAACGTTCTCCTCTTTTAGCCATTTTTGCGGGGATGACCATTGCCGTTGTAATAGGGATTTTATCGGACAGTCTCTTCCCTTATCTCGGATCGCTCCCCTTTAAAAAAGAGACCTTCTTTTATATTGAACTCTTACATCAGCCGGCGCTGGTCTTAAGCGGCGCCGCAGGGGGCGCCCTCCTGGGGATTTTGCGCAGCAATACGCGGTATCACCACTTCTTCCACGTCCTCATTTCGATGACCGCCTCGCTCTTCTATGTCCTGAGCTTCGGCTTCACACTGACGGGGTGGCTCCTCCCCTATCTAGCGGCGGTGGTCTTCCTCGCCGTCATTGTCCCCTGCTGTGTCTCCGACATTGTTCTTCCAATCGCAGTCCTTGGAACGCACGACATCGAAGAAAACCACCACTGTTGTAAGCATTAGTGTCCATCTGAAAATTCCAATCTGTTGCGGCTTGCTGCAAGAGATGACAGCAGCGTTCTCAGTCGAAAAGAGGC
>JACQJE010000047.1 GCA_016205125.1 Deltaproteobacteria bacterium
CTGGATTTTAAGCGGAATACGGTTATTTTCGAGTCTGCGTCAATGCCCGGCATTTTCAAATTCTGAATCGACTCCGTTCGGTTCTCAAAAGCGTCATTCAGACACTCCAAATTGAACCTCTGGCCCTTGATTTGGTGGTCGTTGACTTACAAGAATCTCTCGACCTGCTGGGAGAAATTCTTGGAGAATCGATCTCTGATGAGGTCTTGGAGACCCTCTTTAAGAAATTTTGCATTGGGAAGTAACGATGTCGACAACCCCTTCTCGTCATTATGATGTCATCGTTGTGGGCGCTGGCCATGCCGGCTGTGAAGCGGCGCTCGTGAGCAGTAAAATGGGCTGTTCTACGCTCCTTCTTACCATGAATGCCGACAACATAGCCTGGATGTCTTGTAATCCTGCCATTGGCGGCCTCGCCAAAGGACAACTGGTGAAGGAAGTCGATGCTTTGGGCGGCGAGATGGCAAAGAACATCGATGCGACCGGAATTCAATTCCGTCAACTCAACACAAGTAAAGGCCCAGCAGTCCGTTCTTCCCGGGCACAGGCAGACAAAGTCGACTACGCAAAAAGGATGAAGGCGATCCTTGAGAAGACACCGAACCTTGCCATTAAACAGGCGCAGGTCGCTTCACTCCTCTTAGAAGGGACTGATGTGCGGGGAATCCGCACCCAAATGCAGCAGGATTACTCCTGCGGTGCTGTCATCCTGACCACGGGAACCTTTTTGGGCGGACTCATCCACATCGGCCTGGTCAGTTACCCAGGCGGACGCGCCGGTGATGCCGCCGCCCTCTCTCTCTCAGAATCTCTCCGCACCCTCGGTTTCCGCATGGGGCGGATGAAAACCGGGACAACTCCCCGCCTCGACGCGCGAACCATCGATTTCTCGAAGTTCGAACCTCAATATGGCGATACTCCGCCCAAACCCTTTTCTTTCTCTACAGACGTCATCCGGCAGGATCAGCTCCCCTGCCACATCGGATACACCACTGAGACAACTCATCAGGTCATTGCTGAGAATCTCGACCAATCTCCCCTCTACCGCGGCAGAATTCAGGGGATTGGCCCGCGATACTGCCCCTCCATCGAAGACAAAATCACGCGGTTTAAAGATAAACCGCGCCATCAAATTTTTCTGGAGCCGGAGGGCCGAAATACTTTGGAGATCTATTGCAATGGACTCTCCACGAGCCTTCCGCTCGAAGTGCAGGAGAAGTTTCTCCACACCATTGCCGGCCTTGAAAATGCTGAAATTGTCCGCCCCGGCTATGCAGTAGAATACGACACCATCGATCCGACAGAGGTCAAGCTGACGCTCGAAACTAAAATGATCAGGGGCCTTTATCTCGCCGGCCAGATCATAGGAACGTCTGGATACGAAGAAGCGGCTGCGCTTGGTTTGATGGCGGGAATCAATGCATCTTTAAAAATCGGGGGCCGCCCCCCCCTCATTCTCAAGCGCTCTGAAGCTTATATCGGCGTCATGATCGATGATCTCGTGACAAGGGGGACAGATGAGCCTTATCGGATGTTTACCTCCCGGGCAGAATACCGCCTCCTCCTGCGGGAAGACAATGCCGATCTTCGCCTCAGAGATCTCGCCTTTGATTTAGGTCTCATTTCGAGGGAAGCACATGAACGCTTTCTGGACAAACGCGCAAAAATCAATTCTGAGATCACAAGAGTGACCCAGACAGGTGTGAAGACGAGCCTGGCAGCAAAATCATTCTCCGAACGATTTAGCCTCTCTGAGCCTTGTGAAGGATTATCCCTGGCTGATCTGATCCGACGACCCCAGCTCTCCTATCAGGATGTGGTTACTCTCGCCCCGCCGTCTGAATCGGTGGCAGAATCAATAGCAGAACAGGTTTCAATTCAGATTAAATATGAAGGGTACATCAACAGGCAGGTTGAGCAAATTGCTCAGTCATTGAAAAGGGAGAGTATTCAGATACCGGAAGCTATTGACTATTCAGGGATAGCCAGCCTCTCCCGGGAAGCGCGGGAGAAGCTTTCTCAGGTGAGACCTGCGACACTAGGACAAGCTTCTCGTATTTCCGGACTCACTCCGGCGGCAATCTCCACACTTTCAGTTTATATAGAGAAAATTTTTCGCCAGAGTCGATTAAAAATAACCCAACAGAGTCACTTCTCAATAACATGAGGCTGTCCCTCCCACACCCTCCTCCTCGATGGGGGAGGGTCAGGGTGGGGGTGCATATCCCTCAACTTGTCGAGAGGTAACTATCCAACAGAGAGCCCAACCGTCATGATCGACATTCATTGTCTGAGAGACGCGCTGAAACAGCGATGGAATCTTGAGCTGAAGGATGAAGCGTCCGATTTATTAAAAAAGCATTTTGCCATCCTCCTTGAGTGGAACAGAATCGCCCACCTCTGCAGTGCAAAAGGGATTGAGAATGCCACTATCGAATTATATCTCGACTCTTTTGCCATCACCCCCCTTCTCCAAAAAGAGGATCGTCTCAACTTGATGGATATTGGGTCTGGAGGTGGTTTCCCTGCGATACCTCTTGCCATCCTCTTCCCCCAACACCACTTTTATTTAGTCGAATCACGGGAAAAAAAGGGACTCTTTCTCAAGCAGGTCATTCGAATTTTAAAACTGAAAAACGTGACTCTTCTTTCAGGTTACGTTTCTCCACAACACGATCTCCCTATTCCACAACAGAGTGTCCGCTATATCACCTTAAGAGGTGTCCGTCTGACCAAGGATCTCTGGGAGGGGGGAATTAAATATCTTCGCCCGGACGGAGCCTGGCTGATCTACTCAGGCACTGGCCCAAAATCAGATCCCTCCTTGATATCTGCCATCCCAACAGCCGTTGCTCAATCCTCTCTCGATTATTCCCTCCCGGGACTCACACATCCGCGTCGCATCCTCATCCTCTCTTCAACTTAGGGCTCGTCCAAAAATAACTTAGACATCTTGCGGCGTCTTTTGGCCTGCGACTTCGTCAGCCTTCAGGGAAA
>JACQJE010000046.1 GCA_016205125.1 Deltaproteobacteria bacterium
TGCCCTGAGTCCTCGCTCGATTCCGCACCACATGGGTGTAACTTTTCATTCCGTGTGGTGCTCCATACGCCTCGTCGCTGGTGGATCTACGGTTATCGCACTGAAGGTAGGTGGAGGATTTTGGACTCCTTGATCCCTTGACCGCAGGATCTCCCCAATCAACTCCAGATCTTCAGCATACGTCACTTTAATATTCGATTGCTCTCCCATCACCTGTCGAAGCGGAAGACCTGCTCTTTCAAAGAGTTCGGCATCATCGTGGACGTGCCAACCCTTTTCTTTCGCAAGTTGATGGGCCTTGCGGAGAAGACCAAATGGGAAGAGTTGGGGAGTCTGTGCTAGCATGAGCCCCTCCCGTTCAACCGAAACCATTCCACTCTGCTCGTCAACCCTTTTCAGCGCAGAAACCACTGGAAGAAGCGGGACAATCCCATCGTCCCCCCGCGAGAGAGACTTTGCCTCTTCCATTCTCCGAACAAGAGAAGCCGGGAGCGCAGGACGTGCGGCGTCATGAATCCAGACCGATGCCGGTTCGAGCTTCATGGAAAGCGCGCACTGAAGCCCCTTCCAAATGCTCTCCTGGCGGCTCGCTCCCCCTTCCGCAAAAGTCACTGGAAAGGGAAGAGAAAGGAGTTCCGCTCCTTTTACCCCTGTTGGGAGAAGAACAATACAATGAGCGATAGAAGAAATCTCTGTAAAGGGAAGGAGGGCCCAATACAATAGAGGCTTTCCAGCACAGACCGCAAACTGCTTGGGCGCTGTAACGGCATTGCTCCCTATGCGATGGGAAGATCCCGCTGCGGCAATAATGAGGAGGTCAGTTTTTTTCATGATTACGAGAAAAACGACTCGATCTCTTTTTTCACCGCATCTTCATCGGCGTTTTTCGCAAGAGAAATCTCTTTGACCAGGAGAGAGCGCGCCGTATCGAGCATTCTCTTTTCTCCAAAAGAGAGATCTTTGGTATGCTTGAGGAGAAAGAGGTCTCTCAGCACCGCGGCAATTTCGTAAACGGATCCTGTCTTGATCTTTTCCATGTACTCGCGGTAGCGGCGGTTCCAGGTTTGGTTGTCGAGTTTGACATCGCGTTTCTTCAAAATATCGTAAACCTCTTTGACTTTATTCCTGGAAATGACTGCGCGCAGGCCAACCGATTCCACACTGTCCAGAGGAACCATGATGGTCATTTCATTTTCAACAATTTGCAAAACATAGAACGAGAGGGTCTTTCCTCCCACCACTTTCTTCTCGATATTCTTAACCACAGCGACACCGTGCGCGGGATAGACAGCATTATCGCCCACTTTAAACTGCGGAATTGCTGGAGTTGCTGGAATTGCTTCGACCATAGTAAAACCCCTCGCCCCAAATGGCCAAAATAGAATGACCGGTAAGTTCCTTAAATTAAGAAGGTTTTTTATAACACAACGCGTTAGGCAAGTCAACGGAAATTGCCACAACTCCTCAACTTCCTTAAAGATTCAAAGCGGCAAAGTAATCTTAATAATTACAGGCTCTTTACTCCCCCCGTCACTACAACGGCATAAGGCTGCCGCCATCCAATGGCCACCTGGTGAGCTGAAATCTCAACAACATAGGTTCCACTTTCAACCTGCGGGACATCAATCGTCTCCACATTGTTGAGGCGATCCGGAATGCTCCCCCCATTCGGATAGAACTTCAGACCCGACGGAGAGAGGAGGACGAGATCGAGATCGTTGACAAGCGCTTTTGCCGCTGTAACGGAAGCGGGGAAATCGCTGTAAGCCAAAGTCACCCGAAGCGGCTGATCTGTCAAAACCACTTCAATCTCAAAGCGCGCAGTTGAACCTGTCTCCAGCCCTCGGGATTCGTCCCTGAACCAAAGCTCTTCGGGATGACCGATTCGGGTGGCTGATGCGACATCGACGCGCCCCCATCCTTCCACCTCATTTGGGCGATGGGTTGAAATTTCCTGGCCGATGCCAGCCCCATACTGTCCAGGATAGAGATCCTTCGCCCCGTTGAGGAGGATCGCCTTAACGAGCGCCGCCGAGGGGCGCTCTACCCTTTTCACCTTCATGAGATACTCTCTCACCAACGCCGCGGATCCGGAGACGAGCGGCGTAGCCATGCTGGTGCCCCCAGCGTAAACGTACTCTTCATCAAAGGCGCCCCAAAGGTCACTCGCTTCAGGATGGTGGGATCGCGCCGAAACAATATTCGTCCCCGGCGCCACAACGTCCGGCTTAATCCGCCCATCCTCTGTAGGTCCCCGACTGCTAAACGCTGCGATTCCATTTTCGTCATTCGAGAGGGTATCGCTTGCAATCGGCTCCATCGCCCATTTCTCTGTCCCCCCATTGAGCTGAATATAGGGGCGCTGGATCCCCCCAAAGGGAATCAGATTTTCAGAGGCCCCGACGCTGATGCTGTTTTTTGCGATGGCGGGCGACAAGAGAGATCGGGTGTCGATCACCCCGTCCTGATTCGCATCCTCGCCACTATTCCCAGCAGCTGCCACAACGACCATATCGGGATTATCCCAGACAAACCGGTCGAGACTGCTCGCAAATTGATCATACTGGCCACCCCCCATTGCGGTTCCCCAGCTGTTGCTGTGAATTCTCGAACCCCGATCATAGATGGGGGAAAGAAGATCTTTGAGATCGGGTGGTACAAAGAGCATTCCAAAATCGTTGAGGATCTTCTGCACAATCAACCGCGCCTGCGGAGCGGCACCATGAAACGCCCCATTCGATCTCACCCCCCGGCCAAGGACTAATCCTGCCACATGGGTGCCATGGCCAATCGGATCATCCCAAGTGGAATTGTAAGGGCCCATCTTGAAGACTTCGTCAATCACCCCCTCAAAATCGTCGTGAACGCCGCCACTCCCTCGATCCAAGCCAGTGTCAGCCACCGTCACAATCTCCCCATCCCCTTTCACACCCCCCTCGTAGAGCGCTTTTACTCCTAACAACTCCAGACCCGATTCATATCCGCCTTGATCCACCGACTCCTCGGACGCTCGGACGCGCTCTTCAGCTATGCGCGCGAATTTTTCGCCCTGAGTCCTCGCTCGATTCCGCACCACATGGGTGCAACTTTTCATTCCGTGTGGTTCTCCATACGCCTCGTCGCTGGTGGATCTGCGGTTATCGCACTGAAGGTAGGTGGAGGATTTTGATCCGTTGAGCTCCAGCGGAGCCCCCAAAAAGCCTGCTTTTTGGGGTAGAAGATCTTCCCGATCTACAGCCGCAGTCCCTCTCTCCTGCAGAGGGAACATGAGTAATTCCACCTTCTTCTGCTCCTCAATCCACTTCACGCCGCCTCGGTGGAGGAGTTCGAAAATGACCACCGGCTTCAAATAGGCAGAAAGAACAAAATCACTCCGATAAAAAACCAACCCGCCCCGCCGCTCCAGATCGCCAACTTCCCCATCCTCCGCTTTTTTAAAGTATTCGATGTTGACCCCTGCAGGCTCTTCTCTCTCCGATCCTTTCAGGTTCTGTAATTTCTTAAGAAGCTCAGGGGAAATGCGCATGGCCGGAGCGTAATGGCCAACCCACTTCACCTCCGCGATCTTTTTCAACAGCTCTGGCTGAAGATCCCGCGGCACCTGCGCAAGAAAACCGCGATCTGGAATATAGTCGCCCAACTCGACTCCGAGATTTTCCAGCCGCTGTTTCGCTTTTTCACCCACCGCGTCTTCAAACTGAATCAAGAACCACCGGTCTGGCAGAGGCCCACCCGATCTGATCTGCGACACGTCGACATCGGTATCGATCGTCGCAGATTTCAGTCTCAATTGATCGGCCCAAATAGAATGAATAGAAGAAGAAAGGAAAAGACACACGAGTACTGCGAGAGAAATTCTGGCCTTCATGTATACCTCCTGTACACCTGAAGAGCGACAGACTTCACGCTCACTCTTATTTTTACACCACGCTTTGACTCGCCTTGTCAAGATAGGGGTCCCCAAAAAGCCTGCTTTTTGGGGTGGGGTGGATCTGCGGATAACGCACTGAAGGCGTCTGTCACAATCTGGTCACAGTAAAAAATACTACGCGGCTCTCTTCTTTGTGACAACTTTAACATTAAGAACGGTCTTAAGACCAAATGGCCGAAGAAATTTGTCCAAGGTTTCCTGCTTAGGATGACGCTCCCCTTTGAGGAATTTATCAACGGTCTGTTTCTGCTCTTTCACCAATTTTGCAAAATCGCTTGTCCCCATCCGCCGGATCGCGAAACGCAGTGCCTCCTCGATTGTCATTGGCTCATCTTCGTTGCTGATCAGCTCTAAAAGATACTGTTGCGCAAATTCAGGATTGCGCATTTCTTTGCTAAATGTTTCATCGTAAGAATTACTTCGATACATAGTTTCTCCAGAGTTGCCTGGCCATCTCAATATCTCTCGATTGGGAACCCTTATGGCCCCCCAAAATGAGAAGGATCATACCCATCCCCTCTTCACCAAAATAGACCCTGAATCCGGGGCCATATTTTATTTTAATCTCAAACACTCCCTCACCTAACACTCTCACATTCTTCCTTCCGCCACCCGCCGCAACGCCCCGATCAGGCCGAGCTGCGCCACCTCGGGCGCCACCGGCGCCGGCA
>JACQJE010000042.1 GCA_016205125.1 Deltaproteobacteria bacterium
CCCTCTTTTCCTTCAAAAAAGGTGAAGACATGCATTTACCATTCTATCTTTTTCTTGTCAAGGAAGATCGAATTGTTATAGCCTGATTCCAGGAGCTTAAATAGAGGGGGAAGGCCCAACATGATCCAGCGTTTTGTCGACTATTTTGCACATGATCTTGCTATCGATTTAGGAACGGCAAATACACTTGTTTACGTCAAAGACAAAGGGATTCAGCTCAATGAACCCTCTGTAGTTGCAGTTCAGCGGGGGCGGCGGGAAAACCGGGTTCTCGCAGTCGGAAAGGAAGCAAAACAGATGCTGGGCCGGACACCCGGAAATATTGTCGCCATCAGGCCGATGAAAGACGGTGTCATTGCGGATTTCGAAGTGGCGCAGGCGATGCTCAAATATTTTATCGCCAAGACAACACCGAAGCACTCTTTTCTTCGCCCGCGCATTGTGATCTGTATTCCTTACGGCGTTACACAGGTTGAAAAGAGAGCGGTCCGGGAATCTGCAGAATCGGCTGGAGCCAGGGAAGTCTACCTCATTGAAGAGCCCATGGCAGCCGCAATAGGCGCTGGCCTTCCCATTACTGAGCCGATAGGCAACATGATCGTGGACATTGGAGGCGGAACCACGGAAGTGGCGGTTATTTCATTGGGGGGGATTGTCTTCAGTAAATCGATCCGTGTCGCGGGGGATGCGTTTGACGAGGCGGTTATCCAATACATCAAGCGGCAGTACAACATGCTGATCGGGGAAAGAACAGCTGAAAATATTAAAATTCTCATTGGCAATGCGGTTGGGTTTGAAGAGACGAAGTACCTCGACATTAAAGGGCGCGATCTCGTCGAAGGCTCTCCCAAGACACTGCGCATCAACTCAGACGAGGTCCGCGAGGCCTTGCAGGAGCCGATCAATTCCGTTGTGGATGCCGTGAAATACACCCTTGAGCGCACCCCCCCGGAACTTGCATCGGATATTGTAGACAATGGCATCATGATGTCGGGCGGGGGATCTCTTCTGGCCAATCTCGACGAGCTCCTCCGGAGAGAAACAGGCTTGCCGGTGAAAATCGTCGATAATCCCCTCACTTCCGTAGTTCTCGGCTCCGGAAAGGTCCTCGACGAACTCGACCTTTTGAAAGAAATCGCAACGGATTAGCAGGTGTTCATCCGGAAATGACAATCTACTGCGGCCGGCTGCAAAGCTTTCTCACTTCGTTCTCGGTCGAAAAAAGCGTGACGACGTGCCAAGTGGCGCACCTTCGGCGTTCGTGCGGATCAGGATTCCTGCCCTTGCCATCTTCATTCCACCTGTGCTACGAAACAGCGATAATCTTTTACCTTGTTGATTAAAAAAGGAAATTGAGAAATGGGTGTTTTCGCATCAAATCTTTCCATGCAGGCATTGCTTGAAGCGGGTGTTCATTTTGGACACCAGACTCAGCGCTGGAATCCCAAAATGAAGCCGTACATTTTCGGTAAGCGGGATGGTATCTATATTATTGATCTGGAACAGACGGTCGCACTGGCACAAAAAGCTTCTGATTTTGCGCGAACAATTGCCGAAGAAGGGGGGACTCTTCTCTTTGTCGGCACAAAAAAGCAAGCCCAGGAAATCATTAGAGAAGAAGCTGGACGTTGTGGGATGTTCTATGTCGTTCATCGATGGCTTGGAGGGATGCTCACCAACTACCGCACGATCAGGGCGAGTATCAATAAACTTAAAGATCTTCAGAAAAAGCTGGGAGACAGCGAATACATTGACCGCCTCCCCAAAAAAGAGGTGCTCCTTTTGGACCGTGAAAAAAATCGCCTGGAAGCAAGCCTGGGAGGAATTCAAAACATGTTCTCCCTCCCGAAAGCGCTTTTTATCGTCGATCCAGCCAGAGAAGATATCGCAGTTCAAGAAGCGAGAAAGCTCAACATCCCTATCATTGCGATCGTGGATACGAACTGTGATCCCGATCTGATTGACCACATCATTCCTGGAAATGATGATTCGATCCGGTCTGTCAAACTCTTTACGTCGATGATTGCAGATGCCATTCTTGAAGGTAAAGAACGCCACCAAGCGGCCCTGAGAGGGGAAGGTGCGGTCAAACCCCTCAAAGAGGAAACGAAAGAGGGGAAGAAGGCTGAAAAGGGGGAGGAAAAAGCGCCGAAAAAGAAAGAGCCCCAGGAGGAGACTCAAGAGCCCGCAGACGATCAAACGTGAGGAAGGATAGGCAACAGTGGAAATCACCCCAAAAATGGTCAGTGACCTTCGGCGAAGAACCGGCGCAGGCATCATGGAGTGCAAAGAAGTCCTCTGCGAAGCAAGCGGAGATGCGGAAAAAGCGATCGAACTCTTGCGCAAGCGTGGAATTGCAAAATCGGAGAGAAAGGGGGGGCGTGAAACAAAAGAGGGATTGGTAACCTCTTATTTACATGGGGGGGGACGCATTGGTGTCCTCGTTGAAGTCGATTGTGAGACAGATTTTGTATCAAGAACAGAGGACTTTTCCCAATTGACCCGAAACCTGGCCATGCAAATTGCAGCTTCACATCCAAGATACTTGAAAAGGGAAGAAGTGCCCCAGGAAGTCCTTAACAAAGAAAAAGAAATCATTTCCTTTCAGGCAAAGCAGGCTGGAAAATCTGAGGCGGTCATCAGTAAGATGATGGAGGGGAAGCTGGAGAAATTTTACGAGGAGAATTGTCTGCTGGATCAAGTTTACATCCGCGATCAGGATAAGAAAGTAAAAGAGCTGATCATTGAGGCGATCGCAAAATTTGGTGAAAATATTACCGTCCGCAGATTTGCGCGATTTGGCATTGGCGAGTCGACTGCGTTTGGGGAACTGAGCGAATCATAGAGCAGAGAGGCTCTGGAAACATGAAAAAGGAAAAACCCGCCTATAAAAGGATTCTCCTTAAACTGAGTGGAGAAGCGCTTCTCGGAGATAAAGAATTTGGCATCAGTCTCGATGTGCTTCAGCGGATTTCATCCGAGATCAAAGAGGTTCATGATTTAGGGGTGGAGATAGCCGTTGTCATCGGCGGGGGGAATATTTTCCGGGGGCTCAGCGCAAGTGCGGCGGGCATGGATCGCGCATCCGCAGATTCTATCGGGATGCTGGCAACCATTATGAACAGTCTTGCACTCCAGGATACCATGGAAAAAATTGGTCTTTACACGCGGGTCCTCTCCGCAATGCATGTTCAGGAAATTGCGGAACCCTATATTCGCCGGAGGGCCGCACGCCATCTTGAAAAAGGTCGGATTGTCATTTTTGCCGCCGGTACAGGAAACCCATACTTCTCGACCGATACAGCAGCTGCACTGCGAGCCATGGAGATTGGAGCCGAGGTGATTCTGAAAGCGACGCGGGTCAATGGGGTTTACAACAAAGATCCGATGATCCACAAAGATGCCAGAATGTTTAAGGAGCTCACTTATATTGAGGCGATACAGAAGAAATTAAAGGTCATGGATTCAACCGCTCTTTCCCTCTGCATGGATAACCACTTGCCGATTGTTGTATTCAACCTCCTCCATCATGGTAACATCCAGAAGGCTGTTTTGGGAAAGTCGAGTGGTACAGTCGTTCGAGGAAGCTAATGGATCCCAAATTGAGACAAGAAATTGAAGGAAAGATGAAAAAGACGATAGAAGCGCTCGGCCGCGAATTTGGACAAGTCCGCACCGGAAGAGCTTCGCTGACGCTTCTTGATCAAATTCGCGTGGAATACTATGGGACTCCTACCCCTCTCAATCAAGTGGCGACCCTCAATATTCCGGAGGCAAAACTCATTACGATCCAGCCATGGGACACCTCGCTCCTGGGTCCCATTGAAAAATCGATTTCAAAATCGGATCTGGGGGTGACCCCCGTCAACGACGGAAAGATCATTCGAGTCCCTATCCCCGCTCTGAGCGAAGAGCGCCGCAAACAGCTGGTCAAACAGATCAAACAGCTGGCAGAAGAAACCCGCGTCGCGATACGCCACGTCCGAAGAGAAGCGAACGATGCCTTGAAAGAGCAGGAGAGTGCGAAGCAGATTTCGGAAGACATGCTCAAGTCCTCGCAGGGAGAAGTTCAAAAGCTGCATGATAAGTACATGCAGGAAATTGACAAGGTTCTGCAGACCAAAGAACAAGAAATCCTGAAAATCTAGATGCATCGTTCCCTTCCACAACACATTGCAATCATTCTGGACGGAAATGGCCGCTGGGCAAAAAATCGGAATCTCCCGCGTATTCAAGGGCACGTCATCGGCGCTCAACGCGTCAAAGAGATTGTCACCTATTGCGCAAAAATCGGCCTCCCTGCCCTTACCCTATTTGCTTTTTCTACAGAGAACTGGCGGCGGTCAAAAACTGAAGTGGCCTTTCTCATGCGGTTGCTGCGGCGTTACATCCGGGGAGAACGCGAGAATATTTTGAATAACAACATTGTGCTTCGGATCCTGGGAAACCAGCAATCCCTCCCTCCTATTGTGGCTGATGAACTGGCAGATATCGTTCATGTCAGCCAGAAAAATAGCGGTATGAAACTCAACTTCGCGCTTGCCTATGGCGGGCGGGATGAAATTATCCGCGCGGCGCGCAAACTTGCTTCGTCTTGCCAGGAGGGGTCTTTGACTCCCGCAGGGATCAACGAAGAGACCTTTGCGGAAGCACTGGATACGGTCGAACTTCCGGATCCGGACCTCCTGATCCGCACCAGCGGCGAAAAACGGATCTCCAATTTTTTACTCTGGCAAATGGCCTATACTGAGATGTATTATACAGATACGCTCTGGCCCGATTTCAGTGTGGATCATTTGGAAAAAGCAATTGAAGATTTTTTCCGGCGTGATCGAAGATTTGGCAAAGTGGGGGAGGATTTTGATGGAAAATAGAATTCATTTCATAACCTCCTTCGTTACGAGGCTGAGCGAAAAGCACTGTTTGCTTTGCAGCCAGCCGCAGTAGAAGGAGGTTATGAAATGAATTCTAACACATCTGACAAACTCTCAATTCGCGTTATTTCCGCAATCATCGGCATAGCCGTTGTCCTGGCCATTCTGATTTATGCAGGAAAAACGGGTGTCAGAATCCTCACAGCCGCAGTCGGCATCATGGCTCTCATCGAATATTTCATCCTCGTCTTTCCCGATCCCGCGCGCAACATCGACCGGCTCCTCTGCACCGTTTTTGGAATGCTGATGTTGATCGACCGTATTTTCGGCCCATTGGCAGTTTCCTTCGTTGTCCCCTCTTTTTTCCTCATGTTTATCTTCTTCCTTTTCCGCGCGAAATCCTACGCCGCTAATCTTCACCAGTGCCTCTTTTTGATGTCGCTCTCGACGCTCGGTATTGTCTATTTGACGTTTCTTCTCCCCTATTTCTCCCGGCTTTATGAAATTAAAAACGGCTTGCAGTGGTCTCTTGTCGCCCTCATCATCCCCTGGGCCTATGATACAGGCGCCTATTTTGTGGGGAGGAAAATGGGAAAACAGAAACTCTATCTGGTTGTCAGTCCTGGGAAGACGCTTGAGGGAGCGGTAGGAGGGGCGCTTCTCACATTTGCAGCCCTTGCCTTTTTCAGATATTTCTTCTTTAAAAATCTCAACCTTCCCGATCTTCTACTCCTCTCTATTCTCGGATCCCTTTTTGCCCAGATCGGAGATCTTTTTGAATCCCTCATCAAGCGAGGCTTGGGTATTAAAGATTCAGGCCGTCTCATCCCGGGTCATGGCGGCATTCTGGATCGCCTGGATGCCTTGCTCTTTACCTTCCCCTTTGTCTATACTTACGCCCGCTTTTAGTGTTCAGGCTGAACACTCAATTCAAATACAATAAAAAGGGGACAACTATTCTGAAAAGAATTTCTATCCTTGGATCGACCGGATCTATCGGGACAAACACTCTCGATGTCGTTCGGAAAAACCGCTCCGCCCTGAAGGTGCGAGCCCTCTCTGCCCATTCGCGCCTTGAAACGTTGGCGGCTCAGATTCGGGAATTCGAACCTGACCTCGTCGCTCTGACGGATGAAAGGGGGGCGCGCCTGCTCAAGAGTCAAATCAATCTCAACGGAACGCGTCTCCTCTCCGGAGTTGGATCCCTTGAGGAACTTGCGGTCGACTCAGAGTGCGATCTTCTCGTCTCCGCTCTTTCCGGCGCCGCGGGCTTCCTGCCGGCACTCGCCGCTGTCACGGCAGGGAAAAACATCGCGATTGCCAACAAGGAAGCGCTCGTAATGGGAGGAGATCTCATCATGGCCGAGGCAAAGCGATCCGGGAGCCGGATTTTCCCTTTGGATAGTGAGCACAATGCCATCTATCAGCTCTTACAAGGGTGTCCAAACTCTGCAGATCTGAACCTCATCTACCTCACCGCCTCTGGCGGCCCATTCCTGCATCTGCCGCTTGAAGCATTCCACACAATCACTCCATCAATGGCCCTTTCCCATCCAACCTGGGTCATGGGGAAAAAAATCACTATCGATTCCGCGACAATGATGAATAAGGGATTAGAGCTCATCGAGGCGCGCTGGCTCTTCGATGTGAATCCCGATCAGCTTTCTGTTGTGATTCATCCTCAAAGTCTCATTCATGGCGCCATTCAGAAAAACGACGGCTCGATTGTTGCGCTGATGAGCCCCGCCGATATGCGCGTGACCATTGCGAACATTCTCTCTCCCTCACAGCCGCTCAATCGCCTTGGAATTGAGCCTCTCAGTCTGAGCCATCTGGGAAGACTCGACTTCCTTCCCCTGGATCGGGAACGATTTCCATCCTTCGCCCTCGCCGAACAGGCCCTGGCCGCAGGGGGCACGGCCCCCGCAGTGCTGAACGCCGCCAATGAGATCGCCGTAGAAGCATTCCTTGCGGGCCAGCTCCCTTACCTGCGCATTCCCGATATTGTCCGGGAAACGCTCAGGGCGCATTCTCCAAAATCTGCCTCGGCGGCCAACCTGATTCTTGAAGCAGATCTCTGGGCTAGAACTTTTGCCCACTCTCTGTTATAAGGAGCCTGTCTAGGAGCCTGTCGGAGAAATCGATTTTCCCTCTCCCCTTGTGGGAGAGGGGAGGGTGAGGGGTAAAGCCGTAAAAGACTGGACACTCGCCATGGGTCTTTTGTTGCGGAGTGTCACCCTCCCCTTTGTCCCCTCCCATTAAGGGAGGGGAGTAAAGCCTTTTTAATGGTTTTTGCTATTTCTCCAACAGACTCCTAGCAAAGAGCCTTTCATTCTTTTAGGAGTCCATCTCAATGATTTATGTGGTTGGCGTTATTCTCCTCCTGGGTCTTCTCATTTTTTTCCACGAGCTGGGTCATTTTCTGGTCGCAAGGAAGTTCGGTGTCAGAGTTGAAGTCTTCTCGTTCGGTTTTGGGCCAAAAATCGCCAAACTCAAAAGGGGAGAAACCGAGTATTGCATTTCACTTGTCCCTCTTGGCGGATACGTCAAGCTCTTCGGTGAACAGCCAAGCGCGGACATCTCTTCCTCTGAGAAAGCGCGTTCTTTTTCTCACAAACCGCCAGGAGAACGTTTTCTCATCGCGCTAGCTGGCCCTGTCGCAAATTTTCTTCTGGCCCTCGTGGTCTTTCTCCTGATCGGTTTAACCGGTGAACCGAAGGCCACCACCACCCTCCCTCACGTCGTCCTTGGGAGCGAGGCATGGAAGGCAGGACTCCGATCCGGAGATCAGATTCTCACCCTCAATGATGATCCAGTCCGCCTCTGGGACGATGTAGAAGAGAGACTCGCAGATCTCAAGAATGGAGATCTCATCACTCTTAACCTGGCGCGCTCTCTGCCGGACGATCAG
>JACQJE010000055.1 GCA_016205125.1 Deltaproteobacteria bacterium
AAGCCCCTCACCCTACCCTCTCCCCGCTAGGGGAGAGGGTGTGATATGGGTGAGGATCTGATGAACAGAAAGAATCGACCCAGCTTTCTTAGAAGGTCAGGGTCAGATCAAAGTTGGCAGAGGTCGTGTTGCGGTTGACTGCAAACTTCGCTGTTGGAGCTTCTGAGGAGAGCCCAACACCGAGAGAGACGTTCTTGGCCAATGCATAGGCTGCGCCAGCTTCGAGGCCGCAGAGATTGGATGTGGTGCGCGCGACATCTTCCTGGTCTCCAGCTTCCTTCACGCGATGCCCGCTGTGGGTCACAAAGCTCTGGAGGTTTGCGCCTGCGCTAAGAGAGAGCTTCTCAGTCAACGCATATTCCGCGCCCACTTCGTTGACCAGGCCAAAGTTCTTGTTGAGCTTTGACTTGGCTTCGTCTGCCCAATCCCATTTCTGGAAGTAGTAGTAAGGATAGACAGTGTAGGCCAGGCCGACTTTTCCAATCTGCTTAGCCGCTCCCAGATTTCCTCTCAGCACGGTGTAGGTCTCCGCCTTGCGGCTCGCCTCGGAGGTCGGCAGAGAGAGACGCGCTCCGCAGTTGAGGGTCACACCCCATGGCTCAATCGTGTAAAGATCAGCTCTGCTCAAGCCGACTTTCACGTCGCCCAGAGAGAGTTTCCCTTCATCGCGATAATTGGCCGAGAATGGAAACTGAAGATACGTGCTCAAATTGTACGGAAGCGTGTAGCTGCCGGTCACATACGTATCAGTCTTAAGATCTGCTTCTTTTGAGCCGGAAATACCGGTGATCGTTTGAAAGAGGGTTTTGATCCCCCATGGCTTTTTTACCTCTTCCGTCACGGCTGTAGAAGCCGGAGCAGGATTAGTCGCATCGGAAGAAACCGCAGGCTGACTGGCCGCTTCCTCTGCAGAAGCCGGTGTCATACCAGCAAACGCCGCTATAAGTGTCAACGCTAATAGTGTCACAACATACTTTTTCATAGAATAAATTCCTCCTATCGCATTTTAAAATGAGCACTCGGTGTTTCCACGCGAAGTGCTCTCTGAAAGAGCCGTTTAATAGCAGAAAATGAGCTGAAATGCGAGCATTTTTTTCGACTCATTATGTTATCCGGAATGCCTCGATTCCGGCGTAGTGCGCAGATTTTCCAAGCTCCTCTTCGATCCGCAGTAGGCGGTTATATTTTGCGACCCGGTCTGAACGGCTGAGTGCCCCCGTCTTGATCTGGCCCGCCCCAACTCCAACAGCGAGGTCTGCGATCGTCGTATCCTCCGTTTCTCCAGACCGGTGGGAGATAATCGTCCGGAATCGGGCCTTCCTGGCAATGGAAAGGGTCTCGAGCGTCTCTGAAACGGTTCCGATCTGGTTCAGTTTGATCAGAATCGCATTCGCTGCACCGCGCTCTATCCCCTCCCTGAGACGCTTTGGATGGGTGACAAAGAGATCGTCTCCCACAATCTGAATCCTCTTGCCAAGCTCCCGGGTCATCGCGATCCAGCCGTCCCAGTCTTTCTGGTCCAGCGGATCCTCGATTGAGAGAATCGGATAAGATTGGAGAAGCTTTCTGTAGAACTCGATCATCTCGGACGAATCGCGGGTCTTTGGGTTCTTATTCCCCTCTGCGGAAAAGATATAACACCCCCCGCGATAGAGCTCACTCGCGGCCACGTCCAGCGCAAGAAAGACGTCGCGCCCGGGGCGGTAACCTGCGGCATCAATCGCTTCAACCAGGAGCTCCAGCGCCTCTTCGACGCTCGCCACCGCAGGGGCAAACCCCCCTTCGTCTCCCACTGAAATCGACAACCGCTTCTCTTTTAAGAGAAGTTTAAGCGAATGATAAATTTCCGCGCCAGCCCTCAGAGCTTCACTCCATGAAGAAAAGGCGGCTGGAACGATCATGCACTCCTGAATGTCGAGGGGATTATCCGCATGCACGCCGCCATTGATCACATTCATCAAGGGAACGGGGAGAACCGCCTCCTGACCGCCGGAGAGCTGAGAGAAATATTTGTAAAGAGGAATTCGATTCTCTTCTGCGGCCGCCTTCGCCACAGCCAGGGAAACCCCAAGCATGGCATTTGCGCCGAGCTTTTTTTTCTGCGGTGTCGCGTCGAGTTCAATCAGCATGCGATCCATTCGTTCCTGATCTGATGCATTCATCCCAAGAATGGCCGGGGCAATGATATCCCGCACGTTGGCTACCGCCTTCCGCACCCCTTTGCCGCGGTAGCGCTTCTCATCCCCGTCTCTCAGCTCCACCGCTTCATAGAAACCCGTCGAGGCTCCTGAAGGGACCGCCGCCCGTCCGCAGGCTCCCGACTGAAGCACCACATCGACTTCCACCGTCGGAAGCCCGCGGGAATCCAGGATTTCTCTGGCCAGGACTTTCGAGACTGTACTCATTTTCCCCTCTCCTCAAACAGTTTGTCTAACATTGTTGCTTATCGATGGGCTTCTCCTTAGTCCACTCTTCAAAACTGACCTGCCCGCTCTCTTCCCTCCCGGAAAAAATTCCGGAAAGATGAACGGCCGCCAGCTCTTTTAATTCAGAGATCACCGCCAGGCACTCCTCAATTTTGCCACTGCGCTTCTCACATTTTTCATCTCGCTGTAAACCTCGCAATTTTTCCTCCAGTTGATCGAACGGTACTCTCATCGACTGCAATGCCTGATAATGTTTCCAGAGCGTCGAGTGTTTCTCAGCCAGACGCTGGTTTTGCGCATCGAGCTGAAGGAGGGTGCGCCGGATCAGGGGGGTGTGAAAAAGCCCCTCCTCCAGATCAAAGAGGCTCAGTTCCTCCTGCCACGCGAAGCGATAACATTCCTCATCCAGGGAAGAATAATCTGCTGTGCCTTCTGCCCAATACTGCGGCAAACCTGCAAAAACCCCCACCAGAAAAAGTTTCTCGTGCGGCATGAGTGTGTTCGGTGTGAAGCGGAGTATCGCCATACCTTCCCTGCACTCCAGCACGGAAACCTCGCTCTTGCGAAAAAAGTACCGGCTAAACTCGGCTCCCTGCTCAAACAACAGCTGTGGATTGGCGATCAGTCTCAGCACACCGTCCAGGGACCCCCAACAACTGAGAAGCGGCGCAGACATCCCGATTTTTTCGGGAAGACGCGGATCCCCTAAGCGCTTTTCCAAACGGTGAAATAGGATAGCAACGGCATGGGGCTCAATCCAGTTCGTCGTGTCGCGCAAATACTCTTCCGAATACGCCATATCGGAAAGGAGGGGAGAGATCGCAAAACGATCCTGCTGATCAAGATACGAGAGGAGCGCATTGGTCACCCGGCAACTGACGGTATACTCATTCATAAGGGGCGATATTAACCAACCTTCACCAATCGATCAACTAAAACCATTCCCGTTGACAACACTTGCCCTGCCACATTAGGGTGATGAAATACTTTCAGCAACGGAGGCGATGCTGTGCCAGTCATGTCCGATATCTGGATCTCTGAACAGGCAAAGAAAAAAGGAATGATCGAACCGTTTGAAGAGAAGCAGGTGTCGAATCGCGGGCTTTCTTACGGTTTGTCGTCATACGGATATGATGTCCGCATCGCAGAAGAATTTAAAATCTTCACCAACGTCCACAACTCCATCGTCGATCCCAAAGCGTTTGATCCCAAGACGTTTGTCGATTTCAGGGGTCCTGTCTGCGTCATTCCGCCCAACTCCTTTGTGTTGGGTCGAACCGTTGAGTATCTCCGGATCCCGCGAGATGTGCTGGCCATCTGCGTGGGCAAATCGACGTATGCGCGCTGTGGCATCATCGTCAATGTGACTCCCCTGGAGCCTGAATGGGAAGGGCATGTGACAATTGAGATCTCAAACACAACCCCCCTCCCTGCAAAGATTTATGCCGGGGAGGGGATTGCCCAATTTCTCTTTCTCCAGGCGGAGCAGATCTGTAGAACTTCCTATAAAGACAAACTTGGAAAATATCAGGGGCAGACGGGAATCACATTGCCGCGCCTCTCGGCAGGCAGAGAACAAACTCCAGAAACAACGCCAGCCTAAGAATTCAGGCTTTTGAAGAAAATCTGCGATTGTCCGAAAAGGAAAGAAGAGGGTCCAGGGATATGAAGTTCATTTACTTATTCGCGTTTCTTTTTCTGCTGTTTATACCGCACTCATCCAGCCTCTCACTCCCTCTCGAAGATGGTGTTGGCTATCCGGCGCCCGGCCGGGAATTGGAAACACGTGCGACACTTTTCCGGATCACAAAGAATGAAAACAGGAATTACGTCGTCTACGACCTTCTGTTTGACCGCCGCTGTCATCCGCTGGAAAACCCCCTCGACGTCTATTGGATGATGGGGGAGAGGCGCGGCGAGCGGGAAGAACTCAACAGAATGGAAGAGCGTCTCTACGGTGCGACCCTTGAGCAGATCGACGAGGAGAGCGGCCTTTTGCGATTCTTTGTGAATGGCGTGGAACAGAAGGAGATGGAAGCAGAAATCACCGAGGAGCAGGGGACGTTATTTACCCGCTGTCATGTCGCGGTGTACACTCAAATCACAAAGCAGAGAGCAAAGGTCAAAAATATCCACCTCCTCATTGAAAAGAGTTGGAATCCCTTCCGGCCCCGCATCAAAATAGTTCTCAAGGGGCTTGCTTCTGTTTTAGATTCCAATGGAATTCCGCGATGGATTGAGGTCGAGGAGACGATTGACAACACCCAGGTGCGAACGGAAAGTATGCCTTCATCCACCAGCCTGTCGACTCGATAAAGAAGAGCTTACCATGCTGTGACGCTCAAGCGGCTGAACTTCCAATGATGCACGAGTTCGTAGGCGGAAAAAAGTGCCAGGGAGTAAATGGCATTACTGAAAAATTCATATCCAAGGAATGGGATTGCGGCGACATAGCATTGGACTAATCCAGGGAGGGTGCGCGCATATAAGCCGCTCCACAACCAGACGCCAAAGTTTGTGAGGAGAAAAAAGTTGAAACTGCTGAGCGGCACTCCATAGAGGAGGCGCTTCCCCAACGATTGTCCCGCGAGAGATCCTGCAAGGAGGATATTGAGTCCGATCGCCGCGTAAACCATGAGCTGATCCGGTGCAAAGCCCATTCGATAAATTGCAAAATTGAGAATCACGTCGCTCAACAGCATCACAGCAAAAGGGACAAGCCACCTTTCCCGACCCCGCAGATAAAAGCCGGAAAAGAGCGTGACAGCGCCCAGCGCTGTGAAGTTTGGCAGATGCGGCAGAAAACGCGATGCGAAACCGATAACCACCAGGAACAAAGCGAGTCTTTTCATAAGCACCCTCCATCCACTTCCTGATCCTTATCCTCATTTGCGGGGAAAGGCAAGATGGCGCCCCATTCTCTTTACAAAGGCAAAGAATTCGCTCCAGATGATCTGCTCTTTCACCTCGCCCACCTCCTTCACAAGGGCAAGGCGGCTCAGGGCATAAAGGCCGATGAGAAAGGCGGTGAAAAAGAAGAAATCAAACCCCTCGAAGCTCAGAGCCTCAATGGCAACCTCCCCGCCCGGACTGGTCCAGCGGAGCGTCCACGAGAGTTCTCTCGATGTGAAGGTATCTGCAAAAGCGCCGCCCAGAATAGGCGCTATCCCTGCGGCAATGGAATTGACAAAATTCTTGGTCGCCAAATAGGAGGTCGCCTGGCCAGACGGGGCAAGTTTTAATCCAATGTTTCCAGACGCGAGTGTAATCCCTGCCATGGAGATCCCCATCGTCACATGAATGACGATGAGCAGAGGGAGAGTCAAGAGGTGCTTGTCTGGCAAAGTCGTGAATGTCCATGCCAAAAGAGAGAGGAGATAAAAGGGCCCGCATATCGCAAGAACCGACTTATTGCTCCAGCGGTCGGAAATTTTCCCCCACCCCTTGAGGGACTTGAGGTATGCCGCCTGATTGAGAGCCGTAAGGGCAATAATGGTCGTTAAGTTGAGATGGAGTTGGTTCAGCATATAGACCGTCAGGAAAGGAACCGCGAGATTGACCGCAAAATTCCATCCCCCCAAAGAAAAAATCAGCTGGCGAAAGTTCGGATCTCGAAATGGTTGGATCACGGCACGCTTAAAAGGCTGCATCAGTGAAGGAGCAAGGCGGGGTTCCGGAATTCTCGATAAGAAATAAACTCCCGCCAGGCCAGCCACTCCCCCCATCCCAAAGAGAAAAGCATATGCAAAAAGTTCACCTTTAACTGCAACATGCTCTGCAACATCAAGGAGCAGACCCGCGATTAAACTCGCAATGAGACCAGAGGCCATCACCAGTCCCAATCGCTTTGAGAAGAAAGCTCCAAGACTCTGCTGGGGTACAAGATCTCTCATCCAGGAATTCCAACTGCAATTTGAAACGGCAAAAAAGAGCGCATGGAACGCAACAACAGCAATAAGGATAGCGACCCCCCGAGAGGGGCTGAGCAGAAGGGGGGTCAATGCCGCCACAAACCAGGCTGAGCGGCTTAACAGACAAGCCGTTACCGTGATCGCCCGACGATTGCGGATTTTTTCCACCAAAATGATCGAGGGAAGTTGGAGAATCTGGGCCAGCGGAAGCAGAGCGACAAGAAGCCCGATCAGCGCATTTGAGGCTCCCAATTTTACAGCAAACGCAACGAGAAAGACCCCCCCTGTCAGCGTCGACATGATGGAACTGGCAACGCCGTCTTTCAAAACAGCTTTCAGACCGTTTTCAATCTCAACAGGGGAGAGGGATTCCTTTATTGGGAATCGCATTTTCTGCCTCTATCACCGGAAAATAGAGATTGAAAAATCTCTATTTTCCTCAAACTGCCGATATTCGGCGCCAGCCTTCGTTGGAAGCCATTTTGTCTCCTCGACGTACACAGAAGTACACCTGCGTCGCCAAAAGTGGCTTCCGCCTCGTCTGGCTTGAATCTCGCCAGTTTTCCCAAAAATCTAACTCTATTTTTGGGTATCATCACTGATGAGGATCGGCAGTTATCCCCTCAATCTTTACTTTTTTTGGAAACTTCAGAGACAGAAGAATTGAAATCGTCAAAACAGCCGCTATAAAGCCCAAAGCGATTCCGACCGGAATATGGAAAAGATCTTCAAGGAGCATCTTCACTCCCACAAATGCGAGGATCATCGCGAGCCCGTAATGGAGGTAATGAAACATCTGCATGATTCCAGCCAGGGCAAAATAGAGCGCCCGCAAACCAAGAATAGCAAAGACATTGGAACTGTAAACAATGAAAGGATCCTTCGAAATCGCCAAAATGGCGGGAATCGAATCGATGGCAAAGACAAGATCTGTCGATTCAACAACAAGCAGCACCACAAAAAGCGGGGTCGCAACCCTTTTCCCCTCTTCAATGGCAAAAAATCTCCCCCCTTCCGATGAACTGGACACACTCATCACCTTTCGAAAGAGACGCAAGACAAGACTTTTTTCCTCTTTGATCTCTTTTTCTTCGCCAAAGGCGAGTTTAAAACCGGTAAAGATCAGGAAGATGCCAAAAAGGTAACTCACCCAGAAGAAGTGGCGGATAAGAGCCACGCCTGTCATGATAAATACGGCTCTCATCACCAAAGCCCCTATAATCCCCCAGAATAAGATCTTGTGCTGATAAAGCTTAGGAACTTTGAAATAAGTAAAAATGAGCAGAAAAACAAAAAGATTATCGACACTCAGCGATTTTTCAATCAAATACCCCGCCAAAAATTGAAGCGCTGTCTCGGTTCCCCTCAACCAGTAAATCCCGAGATTGAATAAGAGCGCCAAAATGATCCATACTGCGCTCCAGATCAGCGCCTCCCTGACT
>JACQJE010000043.1 GCA_016205125.1 Deltaproteobacteria bacterium
GTTGAGGGATATGCACCCCCACCCTAACCCTCCCCCATCGAGGGGGAGGAGGAGTCGCCTCAAGTTATTGAGAAGTCACGAAATGAAAGAGAAGAGAGGTGAGCGAGATGTCTATCAGTCGTACAACTCAGGCCCTTTTTTCGATAACGATCGGGACAATTGCTCTGATTGCAATCATCACGTCTGGTTTTATGGCCGCGTTTGCGGATGAGCTGACGGACCCGCAGAAAAAGGCTCTCGCCAAGATTGAGAAAGAGATAACAGAGGGAGAGCTTATATCCGGACTGGGCGCTCCTGATTTTTCTACAAGAGAAAAGGCTACGGATCAAATTTACCATCTCCTCCCCACTGGCGATCTTCGCCTCACTGCTGAAGTGGCGAAAATCCTGGACAAAGAAAGGGAAGGCACGACAGATCCTGAAATCTGCTTAAGACTTTCATTTTTGATCGACGATGTGATTGGAACGCGAGTCAGCAAAGCATTTCTTGCGGACATGAAGGAGTGGGATCGGTGGTCTCTGCCTGGAATGGCGGATGACATTGAGCAGAAGTGGTTTTCGGACACTTTTGGATGGCTTGTGAAGGTCAACGTGAGAGATGAAGGAGGAATCACCCCCTTGATGCTGGCCACCCAAAACCTCGATCTGGCAATGATTCAGATGCTCCTCTCAAAAGGAGCGAATCCTTCTCGTAAAGACTTTGAGAATAAAAGTGCCGACAGCTATGCGCGACCCATTGCAGGTGTACGCCTTAAGAAATTCAACGATACTCACATGGGCGGCTACGTGAATGAAAAGGCGGAACAACTCAGCCAAACAAGATCAGGAGTGGCTGATACCCATTCGGAAGGGATCCGCATCGAACATCTGCGAAATGCCCTGGCAGTCCTCCGCCTCCTCAAAAAAACAGAACCTTCAACAACAAGGGACAATTTGGAAAGAGCGTTGGAAAATACCATCCTCCAGCATGATTTTCCCGAGAAGCATCGCGAAGCCAGACAACAAAGACTGGAGGAGCTTCTTAAGCAGATCGATGAACTAAGCAAAAGCGACAATTAGCCTTGATCCAGCTAAGAGTCACTTCCGATCTCATTCTTTGAGGAAAACGACATTGCTCGTTGATTTGTATTTCAGAGAAGCTGACGCAATTCTTCTATAGTCAAACCTGCTCGACGGAGAATAGCTCGCAACGTACCCTTAGCGAGTTCTTTATGATTCGGAACAGTCAATCTACGATGAGGAGGGGAGGCGTTTCGGAGGATAATGTGGCTACCTGTTTGGTGATCTGCCTCATATCCGATCTTCTTTAGCGCGTTACATAGTTTCTTTCCTGAAACTATTGGTAATTTGGTCAAACTGCAATCTCCACGATTTCTTCGTCAATGGACGGGGGGATAGGCTCGTTATGTTTTTGCAGGCTTTCTATATATCCCTTAATAGCATCTTGGATATTCACAAGAGCTTCTTGTCTGGTATTTCCTTGTGAAATACAGCCAGGCAGAGAAGGGCATTCAGCAACAAAGATGCCATCTTCATCTCGCTCTATTAAAATTCTATATCGCATTACGATTGCTCCAGACCGTTAAAGATATCCTCTAAATTTTTATTATACTACATTCTGGTGAATGTAGCCATGAGAGGCTTCAGAGCAACATGTACCTGCTAGTGAGAGTGTGAAAAGGCTGCGACAGCAGTTTCAGACCATGCGACGATCTTTTCCTCGAGTCTCACGCCGTTAAGCTGATTGATCTCCTGCACGCAGGTGGGGCTCGTCACATTGATCTCTGTGAGCTTTCCTCCAATGATGTCGAGGCCGACAAAATAGAGACCTTTCTCTCTCAGATAGGGCCCGATTTTTTCACAGATCTGCCGATCGATCGCATCAATAGACGCAGGAACCCCTCTCCCACCCCTATGGAGATTGGCCCGCCATTCCCCCTCTTTAGGGAGGCGCGTCAGAGCCCCAATCGGCTCCCCATCCAGCACGAGGAGGCGCTTATCCCCTTTCTCAATGACCTCGGAAAGAAACTCCTGCACCAAAACAGGGCGATTCCCTTCTTCTGTCATCTCCGCAACAATGTGCTTGAGATTGCGATCCTCAAAATTCAGGAAGAAGAGCCCCTCCCCTCCTGCGCGATCGAGTGGTTTGACCACCGCTTTACCGCCATTCTCCCTGAGAAAAGAGACGACCTGCGTCACATCGCTGGTGATGAGCGTGCGGGGAATCAGTTGAGGAAAATGGAGGATGCTCAATTTTTCATTGGTGTCCCGAAGTCCCGCAGGATGATTGACGATCATCACCTTCTCTGAAACAAGATCGAGAAGGTGGGTCGCAAAGATATAATTGAGATTGTAGGGAGGATCTTTCCGCATCCAGATCAGATCAAAGGAAGAGAGGGGAATCGAACTCTCGTTGAGAATTCGGCACCACTTGGTTTGTCGCGTCACGGAAACGCGGCGTGCCGCAACAGCGGCCTCTCCCTGTTCGACAAAGAGCCTGCCCGGCTCAGCCATCCAGATTTCGTGGTTCCGCTCCTGCGAAGCCAGCATCAAGACAAAAGTGGTGTCTGTCTTAATTTGAATCGCGCGCGCAGGATCCATCAGGAAAAGAATCTTCAAACCTTTGTCCCCTCTGCCCGGAGAGCCTCTCTTCCCGCCGCCAATGCCGAAAGAGACGCAATGGTTTGATAGACATGCCGCACCCGTGAATCCCGCAGCAGTGTCTCATGGTCTTCATCCGGCTCATGCAGGCAGACAGGCTTAAAGGTCATACCGCGCGCATTGAGGTTGTCCTTTTCTGTCTTTCCGCCATGCGCGCGAATAAAAGCCCCCGCCGGCTTGCCGCCCACACAATAAATGACAGGCTCTGCCACTGCCGCCTCACTTCGAAAAATAGAGGGAATCCCTTCCTGAACAATCACGCTGGTGACGTTGACACCCCCCTTGCCCCGACACATCTTTTCCCGCTGGGAACGATTGAGATCGAGCATCTCCTGTGGCGACTTTACGGAAAGAACCCCCATTCCGTATGTCCCGCCATTGTTCTTCACCATCACGAACGGCTCAGCTTCCACTCCATAGGCGTCATATTTTTTTCCCGCTTTCTTCAGGACAGAGGAGACTGCGTCCGCAATCTTCTCCATCCCTCCCTTCGACATGAAATCGACCTCATCGACAGATTCCGTCACGCAATTCAGAAGCCAGGGATCCAGCCCAAGAAGTTGGCAAAACTGAGCGCTGACTGCTTCATATTCACGAATATGATCGATCTTTCTGCGCCGATGCCAGCCCAGAGCAGTCTGCGGCAAAACGGGGAGAGGGGAAGGGTCCAAAATAGGAGGAATCCCCGACGAAAGATCGTTGTTGAGAATCACGAGCTGGGGTTTCTCTTTTCCGGCATAGAGGGTATCTCCCTCCCGCCGGAGGGAGAAGATCGAAAGCTCTTTGCCAGTCGCCGAGTGTAATTTCACCGGTTCCCGCGCAGGGGACACATTTGGGCTTGCCAAAATAACAGAGAATCCCCCTTCGCGGATCAGTTCCCTCAGGTGAAAAAGATTTTCGAGGTAAAACTTGTTGGTCGTGTGATCCTCCGGCACAAGAGCAATCATTTGAACATTTTTATAATGTGCCTCGATGTAGATTTTGTGATACGCCGCCATTCTCTGAAGGTCGCCAATGCAGATGTTGTTAAATCCTGCCGGAAAGAGATTGGCATCGACTGGAGCGACCTTAAATCCTCCATCCCGCAAATCGACAGAAAGGTACAATGGCGACCGGATGGTCTTGAATTGATCTTCAAACCACGCCTCTACCTCTATTCGCTTCTCTTCGATCTTTCGATCAATCAGCTCGCAGGCTGTTTCTGGCAATTCTCACTCCTATGAATCTGTCGGAGAAATCCATTTTTCCCTCTCCCCTTGTGGGAGAGGGGAGGGTGAGGGGTGAAGCCGTGAAAAACTGGAACCTCGCTTTGGATCGTTTGTTGCGGAGTTTCACCCTCCCCCTCTAATTGACCCCATCATTAATCGAGTAGGAGGGGGCCTTACAGCCCCCGTCCTCTCACACCACCGGACATGCGCTGTCGCGTCCGGCGGTTTCTGTTAAATGTTTAACACCGCAAACCTCTGGCTAAGATTCACTA
>JACQJE010000044.1 GCA_016205125.1 Deltaproteobacteria bacterium
ATAGTATTGAAAGATAATGGGGAATATCTTTTTCCTGGAAAATCGTCAGTCGAATTGGCTCTTGCCGTCCTTTTGGCCAAGCCTTCTTTCGATCTTGGGCAATTTAGAAGCCGCTATAAATATTTCTCGGCTGTAAAGGATAAAGGAAAGAGTCTCTATTCTGGCCGTAAAGCGGTGCAGAGGACACTGGATCAAATGGGAATTGAGGTGGATTTAGGGCAATTGCCAAACTAATCTAACGAATCAGTTCACATACAGAGCGGGTGCATTTCCGAGTGTACCCGCTTTTTAATTTAAAAAAATATATTCATTTCTATTAGGATCAATTTTCCAGAAAACACATGCTCATTCGGATCATAGCTAGCCCGTGCAAGTACGATAAAGGAGCTCTCTTACATGTTGAAAATTGGTCCCTATGAAATTATTCCGATTGAAACAGGTTTTTTTCGCCTCGACGGGGGGGCGATGTTTGGCGTCGTCCCAAAGACGATCTGGGAGAAGACGAATCCCGCAGATGAGAAGAACCGCATTTTAATGTCTCTGCGCACGCTCCTGTTGAAATCTTCCAAACACAAAATTCTCATCGATGCCGGCATTGGAGACAAATTCGACGAGAAGTATCAAAAAATCTACGCCATCAATCACCGTCAGTACAATTTACTCACCTCTCTGGAGAAGGCGGAGGTCAAACCGGAAGAGATTGATGCAGTGATCTTTTCTCATCTCCATTTTGACCACTGCGGTGGGGCGGTCTCTATTGAGGGGGGTGAGTACAAACCAACCTTTCCCAAGGCGATCCATTACATCCAGCGAGCCAATTGGGAACAGGGGTGCTGCCCCTCCGAGAAAGATCGCGCAAGCTATTTGGAGGAGAACTTCAAGCCCCTCTATCAAAAGGGCAAACTCAAACTGCTCAGTGGCAGTCAAGAACTCTTTCCCGGTGTAAAGGTCTTTACTTCCGATGGGCATACCATTGGACAGCAGTGGGTCAAAGTGAGTGACAGAGAGAAGAGTTTAGTCTTTTGTGCAGACCTGATTCCGACAAGTACTCACATCCGAATCCCGTATGTCATGGGGTACGATCTTTATCCGATGACAACGATGGACGAAAAAAGAGAGCTCCTGGGAGAAGCGGCTCTCAATCAATGGATCCTCGTCTTTGAGCACGATCCTTATGTGTCGGCGTGTATCGTCAAGCGGGGTGAAAAGGACTTTGAGATCGATGCGATTGTGGACATCGGCGCTGTCACACTGCCGAGATCTCCGCTCTCATGAGGCGTCATTAGATAGCAACTTCTGATTTGCTGTTCCCGCTACAGCTCAGCATCTTCGGCTGATTGGCGATGACAGTCATCAGATGGACTGGCTTTTTCCAGACGCGGTAGAGGTTTTGGAGGGTGGCATGGCAGTCGCTCAGTTTAAGATCGAGGCCATGATGATCATGGACGAGGAGGAGTTCTCCCCTCCCTTCAAAATTATCATCCTGAACATAGATGAAGGGTTGACCTGCATTCGTGAGCTGGTTGAGGAGAGTCTCTTTGACGAGGAGCCAGTTGCGATCGACAATCTCATACCCCCCGGAGCGGCGGTTGAATTCGTAGACAAACATTTTTTGCTCGCGGCAAAATTCTTCCGTCAGGAAGGAGTCGATAAACGCGGCGTCATTGCAATTCGCTCTGACCTCGAAGAGATCGATCCCTCTCTTCTCAATGTCGCGGAAGAGTTCAATCCCGAGTTTGTAAGGGTTGAGTTGTCCGGGAGTGGCCGCAACCGCAAGGGAATGTTGGGAGGCATAATCGATGACTTCCCGGTCCGTTAAAACAAATTGGTTCATTAACTGAGAGTGCCAGAAACTCGCCCACCCCTCATTGATGATCTTGGTCTGAACCTGGGGGGCAAAATAGTAAGCCTCTTCGCGGACAATCTCCAGGAGAGTCCGCTGCCACTCTTCGAGATCCTGCGCCTGCTCGATCAGGAAGAGCATCAAGTCCCTTGTCCTCTTCCCTTCAATATCTCGCGCATTTCGCGGTGGGATGACTGCTTGATAATCGATGAGGTTTTCAAGAGAGAGAGAGAGATCGAGAAATTCCTCAACGACCTCTGTGCCATAGTGGTCAGAAAAGCGGCGGATCTTAGCGGCATTTGCTGCCATGCGGTCGATCATGTCGCGGCGCGTGTGGGCAAAAAAACGATTCTGTTTAAAGAAGTCACTGTGCGCAAAGACGTGACAGATAACCGTTTTCTGAATGACAGGATTGTTGCACTCCAGGAGATAAGCGTAGCAGGGATCATGGTTGATGACGATTTCATAGATCCGCTGAAGCCCGTAGGTCTGCCCTTTGAGGAGGATGTCAAATTCCATCCCGAATCTCCAATGGGAATAGCGGATCGGAAATCCGCCAAAAGCCGCAATTTCGTTCATCTCACGGTAATCGCAGAGCTGAAAAAGGGTATGAAAAGGATCTAATCCTGCCCTGCGCGCGCAGCCTTCGATCTCCTGGACTAATGGGGTCATTTCGTTTTTTTCTCTTGCAATCTTCGCAGATTTCATGGCCATGTGTGACTACTTCCCTTTCCCTAAGAAACTCTTGATGGCAGCGTAAATCGCATCTTTGTTCTCAATGTGAACCATAATGAGGTTGGCGCTATGGGTCAGGTACTCATTGAGATCTTTTAAGAACTGGCCGCTCCCATAGCGGCTCTCCACCTGCCCATAACAGAAGAGATTTGCGGATGGCAGGAGTCTGTTTCTCAGGAGTTCGATGCACTGTTTCGTATCCTCTCCTGACCAGTTGTCTCCGTCAGAAAAGTGAAAAAAATAGACATTCCAGTCATCGCCGGAGTAATCCCTCTGCGTGATCTCACAACCCATCTTGTAGGCTGAGGAGATCAGTGTCCCTCCGCTTTCTTTGGTGTGGTAGAAGGTGTCCTGCTCGACCTCCTTGGCAGAGGCATCGTGAATGATATAGCGGCATTCGAGGTCGCCATATTGGTAGCGGAGCCAGGAGTCGATCCAGAAGGAGGTGATCCGGACGATCTCCTTCTGCTCGTCTCCCATGGAACCGGAGACATCCATCATATAAATAATGGCCGCTTTGCTGGTCGGTTTCTCAACCACTTTCCAGGAACGATAGTGAAAATCTTCTTTGATCGGAACGATGGAGGGGTGGTCTGCCCGGTAGGTGCCACTCATCAATTCCCGCTGAAGCGCCTTCTTGTATGTCCTCTTGAAGTGGAGGAGCCCCTGAGGGCCTGTTCGTTTGACACTCGAAAAGCGATTGATTTCTGTCAGCACGTGGCGCTGACCGCGCGGCTCAATATTGGGGAGTTCAAGCTCCTCCCCCAGCATCTTGATCATCTCCTCCAGCGTCACATCGACATCGAGCGCGTGCGGGGAAGACATGTTTCCCGCTTCTCCATGACCATGACCTGACTCTTCTCCTTCTTGCCGTGACAGGGGGGCCCCAAGTTTTCCCTGGCCCTGACCGACACCCCGCTGAGCGTTCAGATCAAAGTGAAACCGGGGGATCTCCAGGCGTGAAAGTGGGATGGAGATGACTTCCCCTCCTCTCTTCCCGAGCAATTCGCCCTTTGTGATGAACGATTTGAGATTTCGCTTGACACGCCCCTTGATAATCTGAACAAAGCGCCGCCACTCTTTCTCAATGCGAAGAGCCATTTAAGCACTACTCCCTCTTGCAAAGATACTGGCAATAAAATCGATGGCATCGGAAGCACAGACTTCGCAATAACCCGCATGCTCGATCAGACGCTCTTTTACTTGTCGCACACTGGCCTGAACTTGCGGGTCAAGCGTAGAAGAGGCGGCGCTCCCGCTGAGTGCGATCAGATCGCGCTGATCTTCAAAGAGTTTCGATTCCAAAGCCTTTCTCAGTTTCGCATTTGACCGGAAATCGAACTCCTTCCCCTTTTCCTGTGCGGCTGTCACGTAATTGATCACTTCTCTGCGAAAGTCATCTTTCCGATGATCGGGTATGTCAATTTTTTCTTCAATCGACCGCATCAGACGCTCGTTCGGTTCAGCCTCTTTCCCCGACTCTGTATCGCGAACCGGCTCTCTCTGCACATATGCTTTGACATGATGGAGGTAGTTCGCGCAGAGTTCAGCCAGATGCCTTTCATCTGCCACGACTGCCTGCTGTACCTCCCTTCTGATCCTCTCCTCACACTCTTCACGCGCCGTTGAGATCAGTTCCCGGAAACGGCTCCGCTGATCCTCTGATGAAATGAGAGAGTGGTGCTTCAGACCATTCTCCAGATCCTTGAGGATCATGAATGGATTGATACAGCCGCGGTCCCGATCGCTCACGAGGACTTGAGAGATCTTGTCCTGGATGTAACGGGGAGAAATACCGCGAAGACCCTCGCTGTGAGCCTCTTTTCTCAGCTCCCGGACATTGTCCGAAGTCATGCCACCCACCGATTCTCCATTATAGAGTTTTAGCTTTTGCAGGAGCGTAAGATTCGCCTTCTTAGGCTCCTCCAGCCGCGTCAGAACAGCCCAGAGAGAGGCTGCTTCCAGGGTGTGCGGCGCAATGTGCTTGTTCTTCACCCGATCGGCGTTGAAATCCTTAAAGTAAATTCTTACTTCTTCGTGGAGTTTCGTAATGTAAGGAATGTCAATCTTTACTGTCCTGTCCCTCAAGGCCTCCATGAATTCATTGCTCTGAAGCTTGCGATATTCAGGTTCATTAGTATGGCCAATAATCACTTCATCGATGTCGATTTGTGCGAATTTCTTCGGCTTGATCAGATGCTCCTGCGATGCGCCAAGCAGATCGTAGAGGAATGCCACATCGAGCTTGAGAACTTCGATGAACTCAATCATCCCGCGGTTTGCGATATTAAACTCCCCGTCAAAGTTAAAGGCGCGCGGGTCAGAGTCGGAGCCGTAAATGGCGATCTTTCGATAATTGATGTCGCCTGTCAATTCTGTGGAATCCTGGTTCTTTTCATCTTTTGGCTGAAAAGTGCCAATCCCCACACGATCTTTCTCAGAGAGAATCGCCCGATTGAGGATGACATGTTCGAGGAGACGGTCGACTTTCCCCTCATACATTTTGAGAAGCTCCTGATAAATAAAGCGGCAGGGGGGACAGAGGCCCCCTTCTATATGAACATGATGATCCTGTTCTTTGACCTTTGCATTGAGCTTTGAAAGAAATTTCTCCCGCTCCTCTTCCGGCAGAAGGTGAAGCGGCTCCTCCCGCATGGGACAGGCATAACTCCTGCTTCCGCCAAAGAGCTCTTTGGCTATTTTTTCATGGCCAAGATCGCTCCACTCAAAACTGAACAGAGCCCCTTCTTTGCGCCGTGAGTAACGCTCCAGCCCCCTCTTAAGGAGACGGCAGATGGTGCTCTTGGCGCTTCCGACAGGCCCATGAAGCAGGATAAAACGGCGCTCCGTTCCATAACGCCGGGCGGCAGACTTAAAAATGTTGACGAGTCTCATCAAAGGGATATCGAGACCGAAAACAGCATCTTTTCCCTTGTGATGAGGGTCATCAAAAAAAGGGTAGTGCGTGATCAATTTCTTGTTGTCGAGGTAATCTTCGGACCCCTCTTCAACAATCATGTGGCACATTCTCTGGAAGGCAGTCCGCATGATTCTGGGATTGGCTGTCGCGAGTTGAAGATAATCGTTAAAGCTCCCCAACCAGCCGAGTCGATGATAGGCTTCATGGTCGAGCGG
>JACQJE010000056.1 GCA_016205125.1 Deltaproteobacteria bacterium
CCCTCCCCCTTGATGGGGGAGGGTTAGGGTGGGGGTGCATATTCCTCAAGTTATTGAGAAGTTACGTTTTTTTCTGCCGCGCCAGCTCTTGTCGATAATAGCGGAGACATTGAGAGCAGACACCTGAGTGCTCCGCCCAATCCGGGTGGGTTCTTTTGATGATCTCGATGAGTTGCTCTTCTGCCTTCCGGTGAAGTTCGAAATACCTCACCTCCTTTTCGCAGATGGGGCAGCGAGCATACTGGTCAAAAATCTCACGCAGACGGTTAAGGAGATCTGGAGGCACTTCAGATGATTTTTTCATTTTTTTCATGAAATGGAGCGTTTTTTCAAACTGACCGAGATTTCTGGCGCAATTCTCGCACATCCAGAGGTGAATTTTTAAAAGAATCTTCTCGGTGAGAGAAACCTGCTTCTCCAAATAGTCGGTCATGAGACCATTGACTTCTTTGCACGTCAACATTTTATTTGCTCTTCTCTTTCATCCACTGACTTAACTCTCCCCTGACCCTCAGGCGGGCCCGATGCAGAATTACCCGCATATTGGTCGAAGAGATCCCTAAAATGTTACAGACCTCATCCGAATCAAGCTCCTCCACATCGCGTAAAATCAGAACCTGTTTCTGTAGTGGAGGGAGCTGATCAATCGCGCGATCAAGACATTCGGAGAGTTCCTTCGTGAGCAACAAATTTTCCGGGTTATGCTTCCATGCGGAGAGCTCTTCCCGCCACATTCCGCGTTCATCAAAAAGAGAGAGATATTCCAGATCATCCGATTCATAGGCAGGCTCTCTTTCCTGTTGTTTAAAAAGATCGTACGCCTTGAGACGAAAGATCTGGATGATCCATGTCTGGAGAGTCGATTCCCCCTTAAATCGATCGATCCCGGTCATCACCGCCAGCAGAGTTTCCTGAACCAGGTCTTCAACTTCCTTTTTATTGGAGATAAACCTCATGCCGTAACGATAAAGGAGTGGCGAATAATCGTTTATGAGGCGGCCCAGCGCCTCCTCCTCTCCCGCCTTTAATTTGGCTAAGAAATCCTTCTCTTTCTTCTTCATTTTGGCACCTGTAACGAAAGAGGGGGTAAGCGCTACTAACCCATGAAGGCGATAAAGCACTAAAAGTGTAACATAGGGATATGACCTTAAAAAGGAGAATTTAAAATGGGTGCAAAAAATCTCTTGAGAGCGCTCTTTGCGGGTGTGGTGGGTACCGCCGTGATGACGGCGTTTACCTATCTGGCTCCCATGATGGGGATGCCTCCGATGAACATCCCGATGATGCTCTCCTCTTTTCTCGGCGTGAGCATTTTCCTGGGGTGGATCATGCATTTCTCCATCGGATCGATGCTGGCGATCATCTATTCCTTTGTCTGCAACTATCTCCCTTCGATCGGCTGGAAGAATGGCGCCATTTACGGCATTTTTCCCTGGCTTGTCGCACAGATTGTTGTGATGCCGATGATGGGAATGGGGCTTTTTTCGGGTTCATTCGTTATGGCGATGGGGAGCTTCGTGGGGCATCTCATCTATGGCGGAACCGTAGGCTTCGTCTATGCTTCCTGCTGTCAACGCTCTTCGAGCGCTAAATAACCCCCTCCAGCGCATGTTCAGGGGGGGGCCGCCTCCCCCCTCTCGTCTATCTCTTCAGAAAGGCGAGCACATTGACGCCCGCCCCATACCGAAATATAAAACCTTATGGCCAATCACGTAGAAAAAAGGACAACATCGGATCTGACCCCCCTGCAGGAAAAAGAAGAAACGCCCTCTCCCCAGGAAGATCTCTTTTCTTACGCAGCCGCTCACCCTTCGCCCCTTTATCTGACCATTTCGGAGCTGACCAGCCGGATCAGAGAGGTGCTGGAGTCAAATGTCGGCGCAGTCTGTGTGAGAGGGGAAATTTCGAATCTCCGGGCGCCCGGCTCTGGCCATCTCTATTTTACGCTGAAAGATAGTCAGAGCCAGGTCACAGCAGTCCTCTTTCGGCAGTATCAGCAATCGCTCCGTTTTGAACTTGCAGACGGTCTCGATGTCATCGCGACAGGACAGATCACCGTTTATGAACCGCGTGGAATTTATCAGATCCTCGTTGAAAACCTCGAGCCAGTTGGCATTGGCTCTCTTCAGCTCGCCTTTGAACAACTTAAAGAGAAGCTCGCCAAAGAGGGCTTATTCGATCCAAAGCATAAGAAACCGATCCCCTTCCTTCCCAGAAAGATTGCGGTAATTACTTCCCCTTCTGGCGCCGCCATCCGCGATATCCTGAATGTCCTCCACCGGCGCTTTAGCAATCTGGAGGTGCTCCTGGTCCCTGTCTCCGTTCAGGGGAATAAGGCGGCTCCTGAAATCGCCCAGGCTCTCGACACCGTAAACCGCCACTGCCGCGATGTGGAGGTCATTATCCTCGGACGCGGAGGGGGCTCTCTGGAGGATCTCTGGCCCTTTAATGAGGAGATCGTCGCGAGGGCGGTCTTCGCTTCCACGATTCCCATTATCTCGGCGGTCGGTCATGAGATCGACTTTACGATCAGCGACTTCGTCGCAGATCTCCGTACTCCGACCCCTTCTGCCGCGGCAGAACTGGTCGTCCAGAACAAAACTCAGCTGATCCTTCGCACAGACGAGCTCTCCAGCCGGCTCAGGCAAGCTATCGACCATCTGCTGGAAGGGAGAAAAAACGAACTCTTCCACTTGACGCGCCGTCTGGGAAACCCCATCCAGGAACTGAAGATCCGGGCTGAGAGACTCGTCCAGATTCGAAAGAATTTAGAGTTGATCATGCGGCAGAAGTTAGAGCTCTTTAAAAACCGCATCGACTCCGCGACACGACTGCTCCATTCTCTAAGCCCAAGGGTCCTGCTGGATCGCGGCTATGCCATTGTGAGGCGTGAGAGTGACCATACCGTCATTCGATCGACATCCGATCTCGATATCGGGGAACTCTTTACGCTTCAACTTTCCGACGGCGATGTCACGGCGCGCACTGAAAAGATTAACCCGAGAAAACCCTCTTGAATTCCAAAAAAATGCCTTGATCCACCGACTCCTCAAACGCGGCCGGATTCTGCTGCCCCCGATGCAAGGCTCAGCAGCATCGGATTGACGCGCGCTCCATAGAGCTTCATCCCCCAGTGCAAATGGGGACAGGTTGTTCTCCCCGTCTGACCCACTGTGCCAATCATCTCCCATCCAGAAATGGAGTTTCCGGCTGGAAACTTAATTATCTCGGTAACTTTGATGCGTTTATTGACAAAGCGGAGTCCCATGTTATTCTGAACTTAGTAGCAGGGTTGGATCATAAGCAGGGAAGTAGTGCGTCATTGATACCTTTACAGGGAGGTTTCAAAAATGAGAAAAACAAAGTTGTTTTTCCCATTAGTCGCTCTCTTTCTCCTCGCTCCTACACATCTTCTCGCTGATCAGAGCATCGAGTCGCTTCAGACAGAAACGCTGGTGAGAATTGCGGGTGTTGTCAAAAACCAGTTTGGCACAGAGCCGCAAAATCAGCTCGGGAGCATCATGATCGTCAAAGGAGGGATCTTTGTCGAGCAATTGGCTCTCCGTCTGGGAGCAGATCTGCAAGGTGAGACGGTTATTCAAGTGACAGGCCGCCTGGCGCAAATCATGAGGGATCGGCTCTCCGCGCAGGGTCATGGCGAATTTACATACCACGGGGGTGTGCTCTACTGCCACGGAGAATTAGCTGAGCAGTTAGAGGCGATTGCCCGCGAAGTCTACGCGAGAGTCAGTGATTCCATTCTTGAAGGGGTCTCCTTCTTCCTGGCGACAGGTTCAGAAGCGCTCACGCTCCTCGATGTTTTCTGCGAAGAGATGAGAGGGATTTTTGACGATCGCGCTGATCTCTTTGGCCAGATCGTCGAAGGTTCCTATGAAGACGCCACGAGCTGGCTCATCCGTTTCCTCCATCTCGGTTTTGAGTTTGACGCAGATGGCGCTGTTGTCTGGAACCCTCTCTTCGCATATGACATGGGGCTGGAAGGGGTAGAAAAGATCGCAGCACATGCGGGGGACGCCTTTCTCTTCACCTTCGATAGTTTTGGCACTTTCTTTTCTTATCTGGCAGGAAATGAAGAGAATGCCTTTGCAACGGCGTTTCAGCGGACAACAGCCGTGATTGGTGAGACCGGAAATGATGCGCTTTACATTGTTTCCGATTTCGCGGGTGGCGCCAGAGGGCTCTTCCACAACCCCTTTACCGCCATCACGCTGGTTTCAGAAGCGGCAACTCGTTTTCTCGATGTGGGTGGAAGTCTGGTCGACGGGACGTATGAAATTGTCACCGGATTTGTCACGCAGACCTTTGAGCAGGCTGCAGCATTTGCGAACGGAGAAGAGTGCCCCATTGGCGCCTTCATCATTGTTGCCGGCGAAGAAGTGGAGCGCCTGTTTGATGCGGGAAGGGGTGTACTCGCCATCTTCCGGAATCTTGGCGAAAATACATGGAATGTGGTTCTCGGTTTCTTTGAGCCGTTTTCGTCATTCGATTCTGTTCAGGACTTTATCACCGATCTCGGCGACGCTTTCAGAAAGGTGATTGAATTGGGCCAGCAATTTTTTGCGGCGATTCAGGATCTGATCGACCAGCTTCGAGATCTTATAGGCTTCCCAGAAGACGAGGGGGCCTTAGTGTAGCCCAAAAAATAGACTAGATTTTTGGGTAAACTGGCAAGATTCAAGCCAGACCTTCGGGGCCCCCACGAAACCTGTTTCGTGGGGTGAAGACTTGTGCGGAAGCCATATTTACGACGCAGGCGTACTTCACTTGTACGTCGAGGAGGAAAAATGGCTTCCAACGAAGTCTGGCTTAGAATATTGCCAGTTTGAGCGGCGAAATTGAAGGGCACAGGGAAGTACCTTTCAAGTGGGGGGGATGGAATGGATTCCATCCCCCCCTTTTTTTAGTCAGGGGTCACACCCCGTGGGTTTGCGCTGGCGATCTTGACAGATGTATATGTCTATCATATACTTTAATTAATGGACATTTCAAATCTCTTACAGTGCGTTGGTTTTGAGTGGGACAAACATAACGCCGTAAAAATTTGGGAGAAACATCAAGTCTCTCCCTCGGAATGTGAGGAGCTTTTTTTCAACCGCCCACTGGTTGTTGTGGATGATTTCAAACATTCCGAAAGAGAAAATCGCTATTATGCCCTTGGGCATACAGATGGGGGGAGAATGCTGTTTGTCGCATTTACTGTCCGGCAAAAACTTATACGGCTGATTTCAGCGCGAGACATGGACCGAAAGGAAAGGAAGGTGTATCAATCCTATGAATAAGAAAATACCAAAATTCAGAAGCGAAGAGGAAGAGAGGGCATTCTGGGCAACTCACGATTCCACTGAATATGTGAACTGGAAGAAGGCAAAAAAGCTCATTCTGTCAAACTTGAGACCTTCACTGAGAACCATTTCTCTGAGATTGCCAGAATCGATGATCGAGGAACTTAAGCTCCTTGCAAACAAGCGAGATGTTCCGTATCAATCACTTCTGAAAATCTTCCTCTCCGAAAAGATAAGGGAAGAACTCTGCTGAGCCTTGCATCGGGGGCAGCAGAATCCAGCCGACCACAAGCTGGAGAGCTTGCCACTGTCGGCACGGAACTGGACGTGTCCAGCCTGCGGTGCGGCGCATGATCGCGACCTGAACGCCGCGATCAATCTGAAGAATTACGCCGTGAGTTCCACGGTGTCTGCCTGTGGAGGGGAAGGCGCTGGCTCCGGTCGCAAGACCGGAACGAAACCGGCCCCGGCGAAGCAGGAAGTTAGCGCCATAGCTACCTATGGGTAGATATGGGTAGGTCTAACGGAACGGTGATTTTTACCTGTTCAATGGTCCGATTCGTCACTTTCTGCACTGCGTAGACAACCCCATTGATCTCCGCCTTTTCCCCGACAGAAGGGATCTTTTTGAATTGCTCCAATAAAAAACCGGCTAGCGTTTCGTAATCTCCTTCAGGAATATGGCATTGGAGCTCCTCATTGAGTTTATCGACTTTTGCCCTCGCGGAGACAAGGTAGACATTTTTGCGAATCTCCTTGTACCACTCGGGTCTCTCTTCGTATTCATCTGAAATTTCCCCCACTATTTCCTCGAGAATATCCTCTATTGTGACGATTCCGATCGCCGTTCCAAATTCGTCGACAATGACAGCCATTTTTAAGTTCATTCGCTGCATCTCAAGGAGAAGCTCATCCACTGGGCAAGTTTCTGGAACATAGTGGGGGAGGCGCATAAGAGACTTCACTGGTGTTTCAGATTTCTCAATAACAGCAAGAACATCGAATAAATCGACAATCCCTACAATATTCTCCAATGTCTCTTCATAGACGGGAAGCCGTGTATAACTATGTCGGTGAAAGAATTTGACGATCCCTTGTGCGGTCTCAGTTCCCGGGACAGCCGCCACCTCCACCAATGGAACCATCACCTCTTTTGCGACAATGCGGCTGAAGTCGAGCAGGCGGATCAGCATATCCCGCTCCATTGCGCGGAGTCTTTCCGGATAAGATTCTATCCAGGCGAGATCGGACAATTTCCCACGTATTGCGACCCTTTGCAGATAGGGGGAATTTTTTCCAAAAAAGCGCGCACGAGCGGCCCAGTGAACTGCTCGTGAACTCTTCAATCTCATCATCCAGCGAGAAGGTCCTCTGTGCGTCCTCTTGATCTCAACTCCTCCTTTTTGCGTAAAGAGATCCGAGAGCGAAAAGCGTGCCAGACCCAATCCATACAAAAGAATGAAACTCCATCCTGCCGCAAACTGGAGGGGGGGGAATAAAAGGAGCTGATTCAGAATCATCCAGAGAGTACCTATCGCAAAACAGAAGAAAATGATTGAACCACCCCAGGAGAGAAGCCACAGTGCGGCTGATTCACCTGAAAAGCTCCTGGTCAGCGGCCCCCATGACTCCAATAAACTCCGCGACCATTTGGCTTCTTCTCGCGCAAGAAGAGCCGCAGACAGAGCCGTCCCTGATAGTAAAATAGTGAGAAACCAGAACGTCACTTTCACACTCCTTCTCCCGCAACGAGGTAATTCAAAAGATCGGTCATCGTCACAACCCCGGCAATTTTCCCCTGATCATCTAAGACAATTCCCATCTGGGCCCGCTGTTTGATGAACTCTTTAAAGATCTTGTCAAGCGTATCAGCAGGTGAAAAAAAGAGGGGAGCGGTCAGGAGAGGGTCAATTAAAGCAGAGCGCCAATCTTCAGATGTTGCGGACACTGCCATTTGATTGACCAATTCCTGAACATTCAAAATTCCCGCCACTTTTTGAGAAGCGGTATCCAATACAGGAATGCGCGTATAACTGGCGCGCTCAATGGCCGGGAGAACCTCTCCTAATGTTTTGTTCTTTTCGAGAGTGAAGAGTCGATTGAAGGGTGTCATGACGTCCACCACTCTCGTCGCACTTAATTCACTGACATGATCGCGAAATTTCCGCTCCAAAATCTGGGAAGTGACTTCTCCTTCTTCTCGCTCCGGTTCAAAAAAAGTCTCATAGATTGAAAATCTGACTTTCGAGCGCGGCTCTTTCGCTCTTTTCCCGCTTCGCAAGAGAGAATAGAGATTCAAACTCCACGTAAGAAGAAGATGACTCGCCTCAAGAACAAACAGGGGTGAGCGATAAGCCCATTTTTGAACGGCAAAAATAAGAACCAGGAAAGCCGCTCCACTAAAAAAGGAAAAGATCAAAAGAGACCCTCCTGAGGAGGGTGAAAAAAGAGAGAGGAGGATAAAAAAGAGAAACCCCATCAAACTCCACTGGGAAAACCTCAGTGCTGAGAGGAAAAGGGTGGGACGCTGCATCCAGCGTTCCACAACAGAGTGAAAATGAGGACTCTCTGAAGAGTGCTTTTCATAGTCAAGACGGCTCAGTGCCAAAAAGGCTTCTTCGCCTGCAGTCACCATGCAGAGGAGAGTGAATAAAATGATTCCGATGATCAATAAAATGGGCCACATGGCGGTTATGCACTACTGATGTTGGAGTCGCTCTCGATCGGCTGACCCTCTGCGCGCGGAAGAATTCTGACACCCGTACCCGGAACGAAGGCGACGTTTAACACTTCCGTCACACTGTTGACGAGAATAATCTCCACTTCTTCGAGCAGATGCTTTGGCACCTCCTCCAGATCTTTCTTATTCGCAGCCGGCATAATGACCGTTTTGATATGCCGTCTTTGCGCGGCAAGAACTTTTTCTTTAATCCCTCCGACAGGCAAGACCCTCCCCTTAAGAGTCACTTCTCCTGTAAAAGCCATATCTTTCCTGACTTCTTTCCCCGTCAAGAGGGAGATGATCGCTACCGCAATCGGAATTCCAGCTGAAGGTCCATCTTTTGGAATCGCACCTGCCGGAATGTGCACATGAATCTCATTCTGACGGAAAAACTGGTCACTTGTCCCTAACAGGGAGGAATTCGCCCGCGAGAAACTCACCGCAGCGCGAGCTGATTCCTGCATCACTTCACCGAGCTGACCGGTCAGGATCAAGCCCCCTTTTCCAGGCATGGCAGAGGCTTCAATATGAATCACTTCACCTCCGTAAGGAGTCCATGCCAACCCTATTGAAACCCCCACCTCGTGATCTCCCCACTCCGCATCGTCTAAATAAAATTTCTCCGTCCCCAAAAGCTCTTTTACTTCGTCACCATCAATCTCAGCCGGGATGATATGCCCTGAAGCAACTTTTACTGCTACTTTCCTGCAGATCGCTCCAATCTCCCGCTCAAGATTCCTCACCCCCGCCTCCCGAGTATATTCGTCAATTAACTTGGCGATCCCGCCGTCACTGAATGTAATCTGTTCTGAAGTAATTCCATGTGCTTCCACCTGACGAGGGACGAGATACCGTTTGGCTATCTCCATTTTTTCTTCAAAGGAATAGCCGCATAAATGAATAATTTCCATTCTGTCACGAAGTGCCAGAGGAATGGAATCACTCACATTTGCAGTCGCGATGAACAACACCTGCGAAAGATCAAAATCGACATTCAGATAATAGTCCCTGAAGGTGTGGTTCTGCTCGGGATCGAGAACTTCAAGAAGGGCTGCTGCCGGATCCCCCCGCATGTCCACTCCCAATTTGTCAATCTCATCTAACATAAAGATCGGATTTTTCGTTCCCACCGTCTTTAATCCTTGAATAATTCTACCAGGCATGGCACCCACGTAAGTCCTGCGGTGCCCCCTGATCTCTGCTTCATCTCTGAGACCCCCCAGCGATGCCCTCGCGAATCGCCTCCCCATCGCTCTAGCGATCGATTTTCCGAGAGAGGTCTTTCCCACTCCCGGAGGGCCGATAAAACAGAGAATCGGGCCTTTCATCTCTTTCTTCAGCTTGCAGACAGCCAGAAACTCCAGAATCCTCTCTTTGACGCTCTCCATATTGTAGTGATCTTCGTCGAGAATCTTACGGGCAAAATCGAGGTCGAGGTGGTTTTCTGTCTTTCGATTCCAGGGGAGGTCGATCAACCAATCCAGATAGGTTCGTATCACCGAAGCTTCCGTTGCCTCAGGATGCATCTGCTCCAATCGGCGGAGCTGTTTGAGGGCTTCCTCGCGCGCCTCCTGCGACATCTTTTGCTGATCGATCTTTCTGCGAAATGTCTGAATCTCGTCACCCAACACCTCTCCTTCACCCAGTTCGTTCTTGATCACTTTCATCTGTTCACGGAGAAAGAATTCGCGCTGGTTTTTATGAATCTCTCCGAGGGTGTCGTGGCGGATTCTCGCCTGCATGGCGAGCAGTTCGAGTTCCCGACCAAGGAGTTCACTAACATACCTCAAACGATCAACAACATCACATCGTTCCAAGACAGATTGGAGTTCACTGACTTTAAAGGGGAAACTCGCTGCAACTAAATCGGAAATCCTCCCCGCATCATCCAAATCATCGAATGCCAGCAAAATATCCGGTGAAACTGTTTTACCCGCAGAAATAATGCGCTCCATCTGCTCCCGGATATGTCGAACGAGAGCTTCCGTTTCAACGTTGTCTTTCCTTTGAATTTCAGATTCAATACATTCCACTTTGACATGAAAGTAAGGTTCAGCAGAAAGAAAATCCGTGATTTTACCTCGATGCAAACCTTGTACAAGGACTTTCATGCGGCCGTCAGGGAGCTGCCGTGTCCGCATGATTGCGGCCACTGTCCCGACCTGATAAATATCGATTGCTGAAGGGGACTCCAGTGAAATTTCCTTCTGAGCCGCTAAAAAGATGAGTCTCTGTGAGCTTTGCAATGCCGCAGTGATTGCGCTGAGAGAAATCTCTCTTCCCACAATCAGAGGCAAAATCATATGGGGAAAGACAACCAAGTCTCGTACTGGAATTAAAGGGAAATCTTGAGGAAGTGAAACACCCTCTGGTTGATCTTCGCCGTTCATGCCATCATTTTTAGGAACTTTAAGCCCCGCTGACTTCATCAAGAACCCCCTGGCACTCAACTTCCCAATAACCTGTTCTGCCGTCATCCTGAGCGAAGACAAGACGTTTCGCCTCTCAAAATCCACCGCCTCATTTTTAATCATTTCCCCTCCTCCCCCCTGGTGGGGGAGGCCCAAGGAGAGGGGGGTTGAAAATCGTGCAAAGATTTACTTTTTCACCCTCTCCCTGACC
>JACQJE010000001.1 GCA_016205125.1 Deltaproteobacteria bacterium
ATTTAATAGGTTACAGTCTTTCACGGGAGGGGGGTGGCTGTGCTTAAAAGTGGGGTGACTTGCTCTTATTCGGCTCTGTTTGTTTTAGGATTTTATCCAAGTATTTTTAAATAAATTCAGTATGTTAGAACGCGCAGAGCGCCTGTGAAGTGTCTAGTCACTGTCAAGTACCTTGACATGTTCTAAATACGCCGCACATTCTTGAAAAAAGCGGTCTCTTTCCGGCGAAGTGCCGCAATCTTTTCAGCGACTGCGTTGGCCTCCTGGAACTTGGACCAGTCGATGGACAGCACCTGGACAAAGTGGCCGATATCGTCAATGTACTTGCGATATTCGGAGTCAAGGTGCTGGAGATAGGTGAGCGGAATCTCGCGTTCGCACTGGCGACCTCGCGAATTGATGCGCTCCAGTGCGATTTCTGGCGCGACATCGAGAAAAATAATGATGTCAGGATAGACAAGGAATCGGCGCATTACGTTGAAGAGGCGCATGTAATTGCTGTAGTCGCGTTCATCCATGAGAGCGCGGTCGTAGAGGACCTTGGCAAAAATGGTGTCCTCGTAAATCGTCCGATCCTGCACGCAGTTGCCGCCAGACCAGACAACGCGCTGATGCAGGTCGAATCTCCGCGAGAGGAGTTCGATCTGCATGGAAAAGCTCCATCGCTTTGTGTCCTCATAGAAGTCATCTAAGTAGGGGTTTTCTTCCACAGGTTCGAAGATGGATTGATAACCGAGCAGTTCTGCCAGTTGTTCAGTGAGAGTTGTTTTCCCCGCTCCGATGATTCCTGAGATTCCGATGAACATACACCCGACCTCCCTGTTTTTTCCTTTCTAGGGTGGCACAAAATTTTGTGGATTTCAATAATCAATCACTCGCTAACTTCTCAATAACTTGAGGTTGCCCCCCCCCTCCCCCTTGATGGGGGAGGGTTAGGGTGGGGGTGCATATTCCTCAAGTTATTGAGAAGTTACATCACTCCTTGGGCGAGAGGGGAGATTGTGCCTTTTCTTTTGCGGGAGCTCCCCCCTGAGCGACCTTTTTCTCTCCATTTTCTCTCAATTTTTCTGCTACCACGCTGGTGAAATGCTCAACCACTTCATCAATCAGCGGCTCAAGCACTGAGCCGCAGCTTTCATACTGAAGAGTGTCACCAATCTGATACGGACAGCGGGCTGTTATTTTAAAGCCCTCTGGAACCTCCTCGTAGCCAATCCGAATCCCAAACTCCCTCTTCCCGATTTCAAAGAGTTTGTCTATGAATTGCATTGAAGCCCCTCCCTTTCAATTGAATTTCGAGCAAGACAACGCTCATCCTGGTCATGTTATTTAGCAAATGTGTCATCCTGAGCGAAGCGAAGGATCTCTCTTTTTTTGCGCGATTTGTCGATTGCTTCGAGATCCTTCGCTTCGCTCAGGATGACATGCTCCTATTTTCCCATCCTGTAACGCAGAAAATGATGAAGTGAAGTGCTCTGCAAAAAAGGATTTTCCCGCCTTTCGTCCCCCATTGTTGAAGTCACTTTTTCAGCATAATTGTGGCCAGGGTAAAGGATCGTCTCATCCGGGAGTTTCATCAGTTTTTGTGTCAGACTGTTGTACATCTGCTCCGGATCCCCGCCTGGCAGATCACACCTTCCGCAGCCCCGGATAAAAAGGGTATCGCCGGAAATCAAATGATGGCTTTCAACGTAAAAGCATTGAGAACCAGGTGTATGGCCAGGTGTATGGATGAACTCCGTTTCGATTGACCCGATCGTGAGCTTTGCTCCGCTTTCGACTTTCCTCAGGTGTGAAGCCGCCCCGCTGAGGAACTCTGCCTCCGCTGTATGCACGTAAACAGGAATGTCGAATCGATTCAGAAGGCTTTCGATTCCGTTGACGTGGTCGAAATGCGTGTGCGTTACGAAAGCCCCTGTTATCTTGAGATCTTCCCGCTCAGCCGCACGCACGATCGCGTCCACATCCCATGCCGGATCAACGACGACCACTTCTTTTGTGACGCCATCCCCGATGAAGTAGATGAAATTCTCCATCGGGCCGATTTCCATTTGCCGAAGAATCAGTTTTTTCTCTTGCATAGGCGGGCATTATGTCAGAGGGTGATTTAAGAATCAACGGTCGACTTTGTGCGTCAGAGTGATACAATCTAAAGCATGAAACGGACTTCGCGTTTTTTGCACTCTATGAGTCTAACGCTCCTTCTCTTTCTTTTCTCAGCGGGGTGCCGCCAGACTATGACGTCGGGATCTTCCTGCATCCCCATGTTGAGCAGTGGAGTGACAGCGATCCTCTTTGAGGATCACTTCAGGCAGGGGCTCCTCACTTCGAGGTATCAGACGTTCGGTTTTGCGTCTCCCCGTTTTGACGGATATTCAAGTTTACTCCTCGCAGAAGCTCAGATGGCGGCCCTTTTCCCAGCAATCCCTCTTGCAGATAAAATCGGCATTCGCGCGCGCTTTACTCTGGGGGATCTTCGCAATACTGTGGCATTGATAGTTTCTTCTGATCCATTGGCGTGGCGGCCTGAAAATCCTCATTTACAAGTATTGATCGGGGGGGATTCTGATCAGGTGATCGTTTCACTGCAGCTCTTGAATCATAATGGGACAGCGGTGCTGAAATCCGTATCTGTCCCGGAATTTAAAATGGATCGCCTCTATGAATTGGTTATGGAAGTTTTTTTTACCCCATCTGCTGCGGAGATCAATGTTCATTTAGTCGATTTTGCCAATCAGATCCACTCACAAGACAAGAAAGAGGGGACTTGCATTCTCGGTATCGTTGCGAAGTCGGTGCAGAAACCGCGTATGCCATTGCGCGCTGGCGCCATTCTCCAGCGTGCTCTCGCTGCCAAGCAGAGCTCCACACTTGATAAATTAACCCTCACATCCTGGTGAGAGGTCTTTTTTCCAGTTTTTCAAACTGTTTGAAAATCTCATCTGGAATGGAAATGGTCTTTCCAGCGGAATAGTCATACATGACCTGGACGCTTTTTCCCTTAGCCACTGGAGTCTGATCGTGCCGCGTCACGAGGTATTCGATGGTGAAACTTTTCCTGCCGACAGATGTCACACTCGTCCAGACAGTGAGGATCTCTCCCATCTGGACAGGTGAGAGAAACTGGCATGCAATTTCCGCCAGGATGAAACTGAAATTGGATGTCGGCGAGAAATCCATGCCGCGAATTCGCTCAAAGTAAGCAAACCGTCCCTCTTCAAAGAGAGTAAAATAGACGGCGTTGTTGAGGTGACCCATCAGATCGAGGTCGACAAACCGAGTGCGAATCTCTTTCGAGATGGAAAATTCTTCAGGTTTTTTCAGTATAAGTTCCATGAATTACTCAGGAATTTAATTGTAAACGACACCTCAAAAATATGTTATCATATTAAGTGTAGGGGGAAATATGGATTTTGTGAAGCAGAGTTTATTAAAGTTTGTTTCGGACGAGGTGAAAGGTAAAGAGGTTCCGTAAATTTTAAAGGTCTTGGTTGGGTAGGAGAATCTATAGTCAATCAAAAGAGGAGGAAAACAACTTTAGTGATTGATTATAGATTCCTACCCAACTAAGTTTTTATTTCAACAGTCGCGTCTCTTGATCAAGCCACTCTCCAGTTTCCGAATGGAAACTCTCTAGACAAATTTCTCCCCATCGATTATGACTTTTTCACTCCTTTCATAACTCTTGGATGGTGAGTGTAGCTCAGTTGGCAGAGCACCAGATTGTGGATCTGGGGGTCGTGGGTTCGAAACCCTCCACTCACCCCATTTGTCAAGACAGGCGAACTAGACTGCTCTCCATTAATGGAAAGGGGATAGGAACATTTTGAATCATCCTCATCTCTACATCATTGCCGGCCCAAATGGGGCTGGGAAAACGACATTTGCAAAGTATTTTTTGCCAAAATATGCGCACTGTTCGCTTTTCGTAAATGCAGATATGATTGCTCAGGGACTTTCTCCTTTCTCTCCGGAATTAGCCGCAATCAAAGCAGGCAAGCTATACCTGGAAGAAGTGAAAGAATGGGTTCAGAGGAGAAAGAGTTTTGCCTTTGAGGCAACTCTCTCAGGCAAGACATATGTTGCGTTGCTCAAACAGGCAAAAGATAGAGGGTATAAGATCCATATCTTTTTCATTTTAGTACAAGACTCAGAAACAGCTATTGCGCGTGTCAAAGATCGGGTCGCTAAAGGCGGGCATAATGTTCCGACAGAAGAGATTAAGCGACGTTTTGTTCGAAGTAGAGAAAACTTCTTTAAAATCTACATGAAACAGGCCGATAGCTGGCATTTAATCGACAATTCTTCCAGATATCCTCGACTCATTGCCAAAAGAGAGAGAATAAAAGAAATAGTATTGATCGATCCAGCACGATACCACCAGATTAATGAGGGGATGGAGTGATGCAAAAGAAAACTAAAAAGAGGCTCTCACTCACGGAAAAAGCAGAAAAAGCTTTTCGAGAAGCGGTGAACGAAGTCGTCAAAGAGAATATTCGCTTAGGTCTCCCTCTGGTTGTTTGGCAGAATAACAAAGTGACCAAGATTCCTCCGTCAGAGCTAAAAAAGATGCTCAAAGACAAGGAGAAGAAATAAGTCAGCTTGCTTTTTTTAGCTCAGCCTCGATCAGTTTGTTGAGACTCACTCCTTCGATTTTTGCCTTAATCGCAAGATCCCGGTGAAGATTGGGGTCAATGCGAAGCGGAATTTTCCCTGAAAAATTTTGTTGAGCAAGGGGTTTGGGATGGGTGAAATTTTTCATAGAGGTCGGGGAAGAGTCCTTTTGGGTCGAGGCGTTTCTTTGCCTTTTGATAGTTTTCCTGATGGTAAATGGTCCAGAACTCCTGGCGCGTAAAGTGGTTGCGTGAAATGAGCGTTTTGATCCCGTCAAATTCCAGCGTCTTCTTCTCCAGAAGAATGGAGTAATCGATGCGGGCGTCGCTGTTCGGTTTTCCGTAAATGGCGCAGTCGATGAAGAGATCATCTTTCATCCGCGCCGCGTGCGGATCTGAGACCCAGGGATAGATCCGGGGGATGCGATAAGGGATGACCCAGAGTGGGTAGAAATCAAACTCTTCCCGGTACCAGAGGAAGAACTCGCGAAAACGCTTCGATGGGATGAAGACATCGCAGACAACATCGGGGCGTTTCTTTAGCTCCAACAGCCATTTCAGGCGCATGGACCACTGAATGAGACGGGTGGAGCCGAGCAGACATTTTCCAAAGAGGAGTCTCGGGATTCTTTTCTCCATGAATGGAATGGTCCTGGTCAGCCAGTGGCATTCGGTGTCGTAGCGGAAGAAATAGTCATAGGTCGTGAGGTAATCTTCTTTTCGCGCAAGCGTGCTTTTGTAAAAGATATTCAGCCAGCGATAGTTATTTGTGTAGGGCGCAGAATCGGCAAATTCGCCCAGGCAGAGGACAAAATCCTGCGGCGTATGCGCGATGGCATCGATAAAGTCGAAGGGTGCGCCAGATTGACAGGCCTGAAACAGCGCCCGCTCAAAGGGTTCAAAGTGATCAAATCTTTTGTAAGCCAGTTTTACAAAGGGTTTTGCGGGGATAAGGCGGAAGGTGAGTTGGGTCAGGATGCCAAGCGTGCCGTAAGAGCCGTGGATCATGTTAAAGAGAAGAGGATCCTTTGAAGGGGAGCAGGTGACAATCTCTCCATCGCCGGTAATGACTTCGTATTCGAGAGCGCTGTCGTGAAACCCCCCATATTTGTAAGACATCGATTCGACTGAACAGCCGGCAACGGCGCCCCCCAGCGTAATCCCCTCCAGTTCAGGAACCACTGTGGGGGCGAGACCGACTTTGAGGGTTTCCTTGACGAGTTCTGAGAAGGAGATTCCGGGTTCAGCTCTGCATATTCTCTGCTGAAGATCGATTTCCAGGATGTTGTTGAGTGATGAGATATCGATTGGTTCCCCTCGGAAGCGGGAATCTCCCGGAAGGGGGACAAAATGAGAAACCCCCCCTTTATGAATGTGAATTGGACGGCGCTTTGCCAGCGCCTTTCTTATCTGCTGAGCGATCGTTTTGACTTTTGCGTCATGATTGGTTTTCTGATCTGGCATGATGACTCTGTATAATGCGTTTTGTGTCCATTTTCCAGAAGAATTTTGGTCAATATTCGGTAAATTGGCGGGCCAAGGAGTCTGTCAGAGAAATCCATTTTTCCCTCTCCCCTTGTGGGAGAGGGAAGGGTGAGGGGTGAAGCTGTGAAAAACTGGAACCTCGCTTTGGATTGTTTGTTGCGGAGTTTCACCCTCCCCTTTTTCCCCTCCCATCAAGGGAGGGGAATTAAGATTTTTTTCAAATTTGAGCATTATTCCGGCTCCTAGCTCGAAGAATCGACATAAAACTTTCTCCGGAAAGAATCGCGGCTGTCTCCTTAGGGAGTTCAAAGAGATCTGCCAAGGTAACTGCCAAATCAGAAAAGCTCTTTCGAATGCCAAGGGGGCGGCCCTTCTGGTGGCTTGGCCCATAAGCAAGAAGCGGGACATATTCGCGGGTATGGTCTGTTCCGGGAGCCGTCGGGTCGCATCCGTGATCGGCGGTAATAAAGAGCCAATCCTCCACTCTGAGAAGGGGGAGGAGATCGCCCAGCAACCGATCGAAAGTCTCCAGGGCGCCCGCATATCCTTTTGGGTCTCTCCGGTGCCCATAGAGCATGTCAAAATCAACTAAATTCGCAAAAACAAAACCTCTGCTCACCCCCCGGTCTTGCACCAGCTCCTTCACCATTTTCATGCTCGAGACATTGTCTTTGGTCGGCTCCGATCGGCTTATCCCCTTCCCCGAGAAAATATCAGAGATCTTACCGACGCCTGTGACTGGCCAGCCTGCAGTCAAAAGGAGGTCAAGAACCGTATCTTTTGGCGGGGGAACCGCATAATCTCTCCGATCCGCCGTCCGCTTAAAAGCCCCGGGACTCCCAATAAACGGGCGGGCAATCACCCTTCCAATCCGGTAAGGATCAGAGAGTCTCCTTGCTATTTGACAGAGTTCATAGAGCCGGCTCAATGAAAGGATCTCTTCGTGTGCCGCAATTTGAAAAACACTATCCCCCGACGTGTAGACAATAGGATAGCCTGTTCGCATATGCTCTTCGCCCAGTTGCGCGATGATTTCAGTTCCCGAAGCAGGGATATTTCCGAGAACCCCCTTCAGACTCCCCTCATGACAGAAAGCATGAATGAGCTCCTGGGGAAAACCGTGAGGAAAGAGAGCAAAGCCCTTTTTCAGAGGGCATCCCGCCATTTCCCAATGGCCGGTCGTCGTATCTTTTCCATCGGAGACTTCGGCCATCTTCCCGTAGAATCCTGCGGGATGAGGAATCGGAGTCACTCCCGGAATGTCATCAATCCATCCAAGCCCAAGTTTCTCCAGATTCGGGAGGCGCAGACCCCCCACCGCTTCCCCCGTGTGCTTGAGTGTATGGGTACCTCGATCCCCAAATCGCTCCGAGTCGGGCATCGCTCCAATCCCGACGCTGTCTAACACGATGATGATGGCTCTTGTTGCTGTTGATGGGGATCTATTGGACATGACGGGTTCTATATTTTTGTCATCCTGAGCGAAGCGAAGGATCCAGATCCTTCGCTTCGCTCAGGATGACAATACTGCCTCAGGATGGCAATACTCTGCGGGTCGGACAATCTCACTGCTTCACTTCCTGTAAAATCGAGAGCCAATGGCTGGTACCGATGCGGGAAGCTCCGGCTTCCACCAATGCTTCCAATTGAGCGAGGGTCTTGATTCCGCCGCTCGCCTTAATTCCAACCCGATGACCCACCACCGATTTGATGAGTTGGACATCTTCCACAGCAGCGCCACCCGGCCCAAATCCTGTGCAAGTCTTCACAAACGCCGCGCCTCCAGCCTGCACGAGTGAGGCCGCCACCACTTTTTCTTCGCGAGAGAGCATTCCAGTTTCAATGATAACTTTCACCGGGACAGGGGCGACCGCCTCCACCACACCGGCAATATCATCGAGGACCAGCCGGAGATCTCCCATCTTGAGAGCCGCGATATTCATGACCATATCGATTTCCCTGGCTCCAAGATTCACTGCTTCTTTTGCTGAAACAGCTTTAGCATGGGGTGTTTCAGCCCCAAATGGAAAACTGACAACCGTAATCGGCTTGACTTGCGACTTGGCTAATTTTTCAGCCACAAGAGGCACATAGGGCTGTTGGACGCAAACAGCCGCCACCTTAAATTTCATTGCGTCATCGCAGAGTTTCTCAAGAGTCGTGAGTGACGGATCCAGTGTGAGAAGCGTGGCATCAAAATATTGAGCAAGATCTTTTGCATTCATGACACCCTCCCTTAACAATCTGTACATGGCAGATCAAAACAGATGCTCCTGACCGTATCCTAAAGGGTGGTGTGCCGTCAAGAAAACCATCGCTGAGAGGGGGTTGACTTGACCTTCTTTATGAGATCCGATACCCAATTCTAAATATGGAACATCGCCGTCTCTCTGCGATCATTGCCGGCCGCGTACAAGGGGTCTTCTACCGGGCGAACACAGAGGCCGCAGCCAAAAAACTCGGCCTCACCGGCTGGGTGAGAAACTTGCCAAATGGGCGCGTAGAACTTGTTGCCGAAGGGCCGCAACAGGCACTCGAAAAACTGCTTGAGTGGTGCCGGCAGGGGCCTCCTCTCGCGCGAGTCACAGAGATCAAAGAGAGCTGGGAAGAAGCAACAGGGGAATTCAAAGATTTCTCCGTTCTTTAGAAGGGCCGCAATAATTTTGTCTTTGCTTTCAGTGTTCATCCCGAAATGCCAATCGTCATGAGGCCATGAGTGGAAATTGAATTTTTAAAGTTCCCATCCGGAAATAGAATGCGTATCGAGGACAAGCGAAAAGTTGAGTGTCGAGGCAGAAGGGGAAAAAT
>JACQJE010000070.1 GCA_016205125.1 Deltaproteobacteria bacterium
CGGCTTCCTTCAGATCCCGCTTCGCAGCGGGCACCCTTGCCTAGACTCGCGGTTCCGATCTCCACGGCCCGCAGAGGATTTTCACCTCCTAGATTGGCGCCATGCCTGGCGCACCCCTAACCCTCCCCCATCAAGGGGGAGGGGAGGGCGCCTCAAGTTATTGAGAAGTTGCACATCAGCAACTCCATCAGTTAAACGTGGTCCTTCTAACAAATTCTGAAGGTTCTTGTCAAGACTTTTAATTTTCCCTAATCCGCCGTCTCCCCGGGGGTTCATTTGGCGATGGTTCCGCGAAAGACGGCATCTGGAGAGAGAATATTCCAATGAGATCGCGCAAAGCGGAGGGGATGCGGCAGAGTATCGCAGAGCGAAGAGAGTCCCCCCTCTCCGAAGAGGGCGGGAGAGAGAATGGCGATGTACTCATCTGCAAAGCCTTGCTGTAAAAAGGCGGTATGGACAGCAGCACCTCCTTCGACGAGGAGAGCGGCGATTTCATGATCTGAAAGTTTGGAGAGAAGATCTGCAAGAGCGACTCTTTCCGACGAGTCTTTTGAACAGAGGATCACTTTGGCTCCTCTGTTTTGAAAGGCTTTTCGTTTTGATGGATCACTGCGATCTGTGGTGGCAATCCAGGTCAGATATTGATCGGTCTGCTGAAAGATTTTAGCTTCGACTGGGGAACGGAGTGTGGAATCGAGCACGAGTCGCAGCAGCGGTTTGCCGCGCGGGGCCGCATAGCGGATCGTCAGTTCAGGATCGTCACTCAGAAGGGTTCCGACTCCGACGAGGATGGCATCGTGCTCGGCGCGCAGCTCGTGGGCATAGACGCGGCTTGCTTCTCCGCTGATTTGAACTCTCCCCCTCACCCTTTCCCTCTCCCTCAGGGAGAGGGGTAGGGGGAGGGCGATTTTGGCGTCGAGCGTCTGGGCGATTTTGAGTGTGACCCAAGGGAGGCGCTGAGTGACGTATTTGAAAAAGACTCTGTTGAGATGCGAACACTCTTCCTCGAGTACCCCCTCAATCACTTCAATCCCTGCATGGAGAAGAACCTCATGTCCCCCCCCTTTGACTTCCCGATTCGGGTCAGACAACCCTGTTACAACTCTCGCTATGCGGGACTGAATGATGGCCTCAGTACAGGGAGGGGTTCTGCCATCATGATTGCAGGGCTCAAGATTCACGACCAGTGTGGCCCCTTGAGCAGAGGATCCGGCGGCATGGAGCGCTTCCGCTTCCGCATGAGGCAAACCGAGCCCGCGATGGTAACCGACTCCAATGAGATTTCCATCTTTGACAATGACGGCGCCAACAAGTGGATTAGGTGACGTCTCCCCTCTCCCCTTTTCTGCAAGAGAGAGGGCGAGACGCATCCACCCTTCGTACTCAGGATGTTTGTTCATGCTTGACTTGACGCTCTTGGAGAAGGGTATTGAGCTCGTTCGTGAATTCGTTGATATCCCTAAACTGGCGGTAAACAGATGCAAAGCGAATATAGGCGACATCGTCCAATTGATGGAGCTTTTTCAATACAGCCTCGCCAATCGCTTTGCAATGAAGCTCTTTTTCTCCCCGTTCCATGAGCTCTTTCTCAATCGCATCAACAGCCCCTTCGATCTTCTCCGAAGAGACGGGGCGCTTCTCGCACGCTTTCGCGATCCCCTGATAGACTTTGTTCCGGTCAAAAGGCTCGCGGCTGCCGTCCCGTTTGATTACGAGAGGGAGAACTTTTTCGACACGTTCATAAGTTGTAAATCGGTCCTCGCAGTGAAAGCATTCCCTCCTTCTTCGAATGCTCTCCCCACCCTGGCAGAGACGCGAATCGATGACTTTCGTGTCTGCATAACTGCAAAATGGGCATTTCATGACAATTTTTCCCGGTAGAGAGGAAAGTGCTGACAGAGCTCCTTCACTTCTCCTCGCGTGCGCTCGATGACTTTCTCCGCACCGTCTGCCGCCTTTACCACCTCGGCAATCAAAGAGGAAATTGTCTCCATCTCTTTCTCTTTCATCCCGCGGGTGGTGATTGCGGCTGTGCCGATTCGGATGCCGCTCGTGATCGTCGGGCTCTTGTCTTCAAAGGGGACCGTATTCTTGTTCACAGCAATGCCTGCTAATTCGAGGCGATGTTCAGCATCCTTTCCCGTAATTCCGATATTGCGGAGATCGACGAGGAGGAGGTGATTGTCTGTTCCGCCGGAAACAAGTTTAAATCCTTTTTTCATGAGGGCTGAAGCCAGGTGCTTGCAATTTGCCACAATCTGCCTCTGATAGCGGCGAAACTCTTCAGTGCCCGCTTCTTTCAAAGCCACCGCTTTCGCGGCAATGACATGCATCAGAGGGCCCCCTTGAATCCCCGGAAAGATCTGGCTGTCAATCGCTTTCCCATACTTCTCACGACAGAAGATCATCCCTCCGCGGGGTCCCCGCAGAGTCTTGTGCGTTGTGGTCGTGACACAATCTGAAAAAGGGATCGGGTTGGGGTGGATGCCGGCCGCCACAAGCCCCGCAATATGTGCCATATCGACTAAAAGCAGAGCGCCGACACTGTCGGCAACCTCGCGAAACTTGTCAAAATGAAGCGTCCGCGGATAGGCGCTGGCACCCGCGATGATCATCTTGGGTTGATGCTCTTTGGCCAATTTCTGCATGACTGCAAAGTCAATCAACTGCTCCTTTTCACTAACTCCGTAAGGGACAACATTAAAAAACTTCCCCGAGAAATTGACCCTGCTGCCGTGGGTGAGATGCCCTCCATGGGAGAGATTCATGCCCAGGATCGTGTCGCCTGACTGCAGTAAGCCAAAATAGGCCGCCATATTGGCTTGGGATCCCGAGTGAGGCTGAACGTTCACCCACTCCGCGCCAAAGAGTTTTTTTGCGCGAGCCCTGGCCAACTCTTCCACGACATCGACAAATTCACATCCGCCATAGTAGCGCTTTCCAGGATATCCCTCCGCATACTTGTTCGTGAGGATTGATCCCTGCGCCTCCAGCACGGCATCGTCGACGTAGTTCTCCGAAGCAATCATTTCGAGACAGTACTCCTGGCGTTCTGTCTCAGCGAAAATCGCTCCAGCCAATTCGGGATCAACACTGCGAAGTCGGGATAAGTAAGATGTCATAGAGATTATTTATACAGTTTTTTTTCAATTGCAGACAATTTCTCGAGTCGATGCTGATGTCGGCCTCCAGCAAACGAAGTCGTCAGCCAAATCCGGACAATCTCGGATGCCAGCCCCACCCCGAGAACCCGTCCACCCAAGACAAGGACATTCGCGTCGTTATGTTCGCGCGCCATTCTCGCCGTGTAAGGGTCGGCTACCAACACGGCTCTGATTCCGGGGAACTTATTGGCCACAATCGACATTCCTACGCCCGTTCCACAGATCAGAATCCCTCTCTTCAATTTTCCTTCCGCCATCTGATGCGCAAGCCTGCTTGCATAATCCGGGTAATCCACTGAGGTATTCTCGTCAAAGGTCCCCATATCTTCAAAAGTAAATTCATCCCTGAAAAGTTCTAAAAGAGACTCTTTTAATTCAACGCCGCGATGGTCACAGGAGATGGCGATCCGTTCTTCTGATTTTGATGACATTTGAATTCTCGCTAACCCTCCCATTTTTTAAAAATGAGACACCCATTGGTCCCTCCAAACCCAAACGAATTTGACAGTGCGTATTGAATCTCCTTTTTTCTCGCCTCTCCAGGGACGTAATCGAGATCGCACTCCGGATCTGGATGATCGAGATTAATCGTTGGGGGGATAATCCCTTCGTGGAGCGCTTTTGCTGAAATAGCCGCTTCAATCCCTCCAGCCGCTCCCATGAGATGCCCCGTCATCGACTTTGTGGAGCTCACACAGAGTTGTCGTGCATGCTCGCCAAAGACTGCTTTAATGGCGTTCGTCTCGTTGATATCTCCCACCTTGGTGGAAGTGCCATGGGCATTGATGTAATCGATCTTTTCAGGACCGATTTCGGCATCCTTCAGGGCCAGCTGTATGCAGCGCCGGGGGCCGATTCCCTCGGGTGCAGGGTTGGTAATGTGGTGAGCATCTGAATTGAGAGCATAGCCAATGATTTCCGCATAAATCCTCGCTCCCCGCCCAACGGCGCGCTCAAACTCCTCCAGAACAAGAATTCCAGATCCTTCTGATATGACAAAGCCATCCCGGTCACGGTCAAAGGGGCGGCTTGCTTTCTCCGGCTCTTCATTTCGCCTCGATAGCGCCCGCATGGCATTGAATCCCCCCACCGCCACGGGAGAAATAATGGCTTCGGCTCCGCCTGCAACCGCAAGATCGGAGACACCGTGGCGAATATAACCGAATGCCTCCCCAAGGGCGTGAGTCCCTGCCGCACATGCTGTTGCGGGGCAGGTGTTTGGACCTTGAGCACCCAGTGTGATGGAAACCATCCCCGCCGCAAGATTTGGAATGATCATCGGTATGAAGAAAGGGGATATCCTGCGATGCCCCTTCTCATTCACTAAATAAAAGGTCTTTTCAATAGCGGGGATACCGCCCATTCCAGAGGCAATGACGACCGCTGTTCTTTCACTCGCAACTTCCTCCCGCGTCAGCTTTGAGTCTTCGACAGCCATGAAGGAAGCCGCGCATGCATATTGAATAAAGAGATCTGTCTTTCGAATCGTCGGTTCGGGGAGATATTTTTCGGGCTCAAACCCCCTCACCTCGCCAGCAATTTTAACTGTCGAATCAGATGAATCAAAATGGGTGATTGGGCCAATGCCGGATCGCCCCGCAAGAATCCCCTCCCACGTCTTCTCAGCCGTCAGTCCCAGCGGGCTGATCACGCCAATCCCGGTGATGACAACGCGCCTTCGCCACCCTTCTTTCAAGAAACTCTCCTGCTCACATATTGCACGACATCGTTGACGGTCCGAATCCCTTCGGCATCCGTATCCGGAATTTCAATGTTAAATTCTTCTTCCATCGCCATGACCAATTCTACGATATCAAGAGAATCGGCTCCAAGGTCGTCAATGAATGTCGCATCGGATACAACTTTCACTGCATCGACCCCCAAATGATCGGAAATAATTTTACGAACACGATTTTCAACAGACATCGACTTTCACCTCCTTACAAAGTCCACCCATACTTTCCTACTACATATACAAACCGCCATTAACCCCAATGACCTGCCCCGTGATGTAGCGCGCCTGCGGCGACAGAAGAAAAACAACGGCATGAGCCACATCCTCTGGCCGCCCAAACGACTTCAATGGAATTTGACCTAGAATGGCAGTGCGCTGCGTCTCTGTCAATAAGGAAGTCATATCCGTTTCGATAAAACCGGGAGCCACTGCATTGACCGTAATATTCCGGGGCGCAAGCTCTTGCGCCAGAGCCTTTGTAAAAGCAAGCAATCCCCCTTTGGAAGCGGCGTAGTTAGCCTGCCCGGGGTTTCCGACTTGACCCACGACGGAGGAAATGTTGACGATCGCCCCTGCGCGCTGGCGCATCATCATCTTCGCAGCCACTTTACTGCAATTAAAAGCCCCTTTCAAATTGACCGAAAGAACCTCATCCCACTGATTGTCTGTCATCCGCACTAATAAACTGTCCTTCGAGATGCCAGCGTTATTGATTAAGGCATCGCAGCGCCCCAATTTATTCAACACTTCGCCTAAAGCCCCTTCCACCTCTTCGCGGAAGGCGACATTAAAGCGGCAGATATCCACCCTGCCGCCCCGCTTTTCGCCCTCCTTCTTCACCTCTATTGCCGCACGTTCATTGCGGGAATAATTGAGCACAACGTGCGCGCCGCGCTCAGCAAGAGCGAGGGCGATCGCCCTTCCGATTCCGCGGGAGCCCCCTGTCAACACTGCAATAAAACCCCGATCATGCCACATCGGCCAGGACCTCTTTGAGTGACTGACGATCTTCGACAGACCTCGTTTTCGCGCCAGGAACAATCTGCTCAATTAATCGGGAGAGAACTCTCTTGGGACCGATTTCGTAAAACTTCGTCACTCCTCCTGCGGCCATCGACTTTACCGACTCTTCCCACAACACAGAGGCGGTCATTTGCGCGACAAGGCGACCTGCAATCCCCTCCCGTCTGCCATGCCACTTGGCATCGACATTGGCAATGTAAGGGCATTGGAGCGAGGACCAGCGGATTCCCTCCAGAAAGGGGGCTAACCCCTCCGCAGCCGGCTTCATGAGTTCAGAGTGAAACGGCGCACTCACTGCCAGCCTGATCGCATGCCTGGCTCCAAATTCCCGCGCCAATTCAGAGGCGCGTTCCACACCTCGCGTATGTCCGGAAATGACGATTTGCTCAGCAGAGTTATAATTGGCTGGCGCAACAATAATCTTTTCCCCTTTCACCGCGAACTCCGCGACCACTTCCAGGCAGAGTCTCTCTACCTCTGCCGCGCAAAGACCCAGAAGAGCCGCCATCCCCCCTTCCTCAGGCGGGACTGCGGATTGCATCAGCTCTCCCCGCCTCCAAACAGCTTTCACCGCATCGATAAACGAAAGTGACCCGGCAGCGACAAGGGCGGAATACTCTCCAAGGCTGTGGCCGGCGACCACTTTTACGGGGATCTCCGCCTCCTGTCGAAGGATGCGAAGGACCGCAATAGAGACCGTTAAAATGGCGGGCTGAGCATTGACAGTCCGTGTGAGGTCGTCTTCCGGGCCATCGAGACAAAGCCTCCGGAGGTCTATATGAAGAGCATCGGAGGCTTCTTCAAACGTCTCTTCGGCTACTTTGAAATTGGCAAAGAGATCCCTCCCCATCCCGACATACTGGGAGCCCTGACCCGGAAAAACCAGAGCCAAAGCTCCTTGATCCACCGACTCCATTCTAAACCCCTAGTGTAGTTTCCATCCGGATGCGAACTAATTATGCCAGCTCCTTAGCCGGCATCACTTGCACCCCTTTATAAAAGCCGCATGTGGGGCAGGGGCGATGGGACATCGCAGGATCATTGCACCGGGGGCATTTGATTACGTTCGGGGGTGCAATTTTCTCATGGGCGCGGCGATGATTCCGCTGAGATCTGGAAACTTTCTTCTTTGGTAAGGCCATATCACTCTCCCTTTAATTTTTTTAGCACGTAAAAAGGATTTTCTTTCTTTTCTGCCCCGCACTGGCATTTCCCGCTGTTCAAGCTCTCGCCGCATCTGCTGCAGCGCCCTTTGCAAGCCTCATTACAAAGAGGCTGCATAGGGGTCTCCAGGAGAAACTGCTCTCCAACCAAATCGACAATATTGAGAAAATGTGTATCGAGCTGAGACAATCCCGTCTCCCCCTCGGCCAATTTGACCTCTTCTCTTATTCCCCCTCTCATCCCCCCTTTTCCTTCTTTAAAATCTGTTGAAAACCCGGCTGAAAAAGGGTGGGCGAGATCGGACGAGAAATCTTCTCCACATCTCGCGCACGTGAGAAGAAGCGCGGCATGAATGCTCCCTTTGACAAAGACAACGGGTCCAACGCGTTCCAAAAAAAGGGTCACATGAAAGGGGGACTCTCGCTTTAATCCTTTTTCTCCCAAAAAATCAATCAGCCATTTGTCCCGCTCTCCATACTCGAGATCCAGACCCCCCTCTGGAATACTATAGATATCGATTTCGTAAGGTTTGCGGCCTTTCGCTTTCTTTTCCATGAAACTGACCGAGCTCCGAGAGCAGTGTGAGGTAAAGAAATTCTCATGCGACGTTGAGGGGAAAATAGCATACAGATTGATGGCTTGCAAGGCAGAACAAACCTCTTCAGGGTCCCGGCAAAGTCATGACAGAGCGGCATAGGGATCTCTCTCAAGGGACGCGCGGACACGATCATGATTCATAGGCCGCCTTTAATCGCCTGAGTCCGCGCTGCATTTCGCCGCCCAGCCATCATTTGCGAACTTTCTGGGCGGCTCCATAGCCCCTTTACGAGAGATCCCTATGCCGCTCTGTCATGCCTTTGCTGGGACTCTCAACCCCCCTTGGTTCACCGATGCTGGCGGCGCTCAAGGTTTTACACTGCAGGCAGATGGATTTTGGCCGTATTTTGAGATATTATAAGGCTGAATAAGACTAAAGCAGGCAATCCTTCCCCCACCTTATAGGTGGCTCTCATGAGACGCTTTGAAGCAAAGGGCTTTTTTCAACTCGAGAGATGGATCGATTTTATCAAACGCCTCTCATGGGAAGATATTCGCCGGTTTCGCTGGGTCGGACATCTTGCACTCATCGGATTGATGGCCTACTTGAGCTCAAGTATCCTCTCCCAGTATGTGCGTCACAAAGTCAGCCCTCTTCTCGAATTGAAGCGAAAAGAAGCTCCAAGAGGGATTGAAGAAAGAGAGCTTCATAGAGGAGATTTCACAAGTATTATTGACACCAACATGTTCAATCCGGGTGCGGCCGTTCCTGAAGTGACCGAGATCATCCCTGGCGCACCGCAGAGGTTCGACAAAACTGCCGCCATCCCGTCCCAGCTTCCGGCAGATCTAGTCGGAACGATTACCCTCCCCAATCCCGATCTCTCCATTGCCTCTATCCGTGACAAAGCGACCAACAAGACCCTCATTTATCGCGTCAACGATCAATTTTCAGGAAAAGCAACCGTCGTCAGCATTGACCGCAAGAAGGTTTATCTCCACAACATCGAAACGGAAAAACTGGAATACATTGAAATTAAAGAGGCGGGAGTAAAAATTCAGACAGCAAGTGTCGTCCCAGCGCCAGGAGCTCCGACGGTAGAAGGGGTTCGCGAAGTGGGACCCGGCCGCTACGTCGTCTCAAAGAGCTACGTCGATGAGGCGATGCGGAATTTTGGTCTTGTCCTCACGCAAGCCCGCGTTGTCCCCAATCTGACGGAGGATGGGAAAGTGCGGGGCTTTAAGATCTTCGCGATCAAACCAGACAGCCTGTATGATAAACTCAAACTCAAAGATAATGATATCTTGTTAAACATTAATAATGTCACATTGGATGATCCCGCAAAGGGGTATAATATTTTCAATCAACTTCGTTCGGAGTCGGATATTACAATCAATGTGGAACGGGATGGCCAGCGCCAAACGTTCCGATACAACATCCGGTGAGGAAAAAGATGATAATCTCAGGGAAGAGGAACATGACAGCGAAGAGAATCTTCCTCCCTGTCATGATAGCGGTTCTGGGCGGCTTCTTGTCTGCATGGATAGAATCGCCCCTATTTGCTCAGGCCGCATCTCCGCAAGGGGAAGAGGCGGCAATCCCGCTCCCTCAAATCACAAGCTCTGAAACAGTGGTCACCTTTGACTATCCAGACGCGGATCTCGCCGACATTGTTGCGGCGATCAGCAAACTGACGGGAAAGAACTTCATCCTCGATCAGAATGTAAAGGGGAAGATCTCTATTATCTCCCCCTCTCCGGTCACCGTCGAAGAAGCTTACCGGGCATTTCTCTCAGCGCTGGCGATCAACAAATTCAGCATTGTCCCTTCGGGTAAATATCTCAAGATCGTCCGTCAAAGAGACGCGACCACAGACAGCATCCAGACCTTCACGGGAGATTACACACCCGTGATCGACAACTTTGTCACCCAGATTATCCAGTTGAAATATATCAATGCGGAGGAGGTCCGGAGAACATTCCGGGATCTCACCACGCGTGAGGCTCAACTCATTGCCTACACAC
>JACQJE010000060.1 GCA_016205125.1 Deltaproteobacteria bacterium
CAGGCCCATGCGAAAAACAATTGACTTCATCTTTTTTTCCTCCTTTTAGAACTCATTTCATAACCTCCTTCAGAATTTGGCGGAGAGGGGGGGATTCGAACCCCCGAGACGAGTTAACGCCTACACGCTTTCCAAGCGTGCTCCTTAGACCGCTCGGACACCTCTCCTAAAACCCAATCTTTTCTGCTCCAAAATAGGATTGCAGTGCCTTCGGAATACGCACTGACCCATCAGGCTGTTGGTGATTCTCAAGTATTGCGACAACCGTTCTTCCAACTGCCAGTCCCGATCCGTTTAATGTGTGAACGTAATCTAATTTCCTCCCCCCTGCTCTTCTAAATTTAATGGATCCCCTTCTTGCCTGGAATGCTTCAAAATTACTGCAGGAAGAGATCTCCCGGTGTCGGTTCTGTGCCGGAAGCCAGACTTCGAGATCATAAGTCTTTGCCGAGGCAAAACCGAGATCCCCTGTGCAGAGAGAGACGACGCGGTAGGGGAGTTCCAGCAGTTGGAGAATCCGCTCCGCATGCGCAGTCAGTTTTTCCAATTCCGAATATGATTCTTCCGGTTTGGTAAATTTGACGAGCTCAACTTTGTTAAACTGATGCTGGCGTATGAGCCCCTTTGTGTCTTTTCCATAGGAGCCCGCTTCACTGCGGAAACAGGGGGTATAAGCCGCGTAGGAGAGAGGGAGCTCTTTCTCTTCCAGAACCTCCTCTCTGAAGATGTTCGTCACCGGCACTTCAGCAGTAGGGACAAGGTAATAGGGGAGCCCCTCCAATTTGAAAAGGTCCCCCGAAAACTTTGGGAGCTGACCTGTCGCGTTCAGGCTCGCTTCATTCACAATAAAGGGAGGGAGGAGTTCGACATATCCATGTTCCGCCGTATGCAGTTCCAGCATAAAGTTGATGAGCGCCCTCTCCAAACGCGCCCCCAACCCTTTATAGAGAACAAACCGAGCTCCTGTAATCTTTGACGCGCGGTCAAAATCGAGTATTCCTAATCGGACGCCAATTTCATCATGAGAAAGGGGCTGATATTTAAATTTTGGTTTATCTCCCCAGCTCCTCTCGACCCGGTTATCTCCTGCATCTTTGCCGACCGGCACCGTTTCATGGGGGAAATTTGGAATCTCCAGCAAGAGTCGATTCAATTTCTCGTCTGTTTCTGCAAGATTCTCATCCAGACGTTTGATCTGATCTCCCAATGCTCCCGTTGCTTTAACAAGCGCGGAGACATCCTCTCCTCTCCGCTTCAATTCTCCAATCTTCTTCGATTCTTCATTCCTCTGCCGCTTGAGCTCTTCCACTTCGTGAATGATCGCCGTGCGTCTCTCATTAAACGACAGCATGTCATCGACGGGGCCTGGGCCAAGATTTCTCTGGCGCAGAGCCTCTTTGACCCGTTCCGGAAATTTACAGATGAACTTGAGGTCCAGCACACTCATCTCGCTTATAAGTTAACAAAAACAGAAGAATGATAAGCTGATACCATCCACCGCTTCATTGCGTCAACGGTTTGGGCTGTAAAATAACAGCGCCTAAAGAGCGGCCCATAAATTTCCGATGGCCTATATTATGGATCCTCAACACTCACTTTTACTCTTTCGCCTCTCTGGATACGCCTACGGCTTACCGATTCATTGTGTAGAAAAGGTGATTCACGCCGTGGAAATCGTTCCCTTGCCCGAGCCAGCCGCACCTGTCGTTGGCGTATTCAGTATGGCCGGAAAAACCATTCCTGTTCTCAATATGAGAAAATTATTTGGATTTCCCGATCGCGAAGTCGAGCTCTATGACCCCTACCTGATCCTCTCCTGGAAGAATCATGTTCTCGCAATGATCGTCGATGCCGTGTCCGGTGTGGAAGAGATTGGGGAACCTGATCTCATCTCCTCAAAGGATATTATGGCGCCCTCGGATTTTCTTCTCGCGACAGCTTTGACGTCCGAAGGGCTGGTTCTCATCCCAGATTGTGAAAAAATACTCTCTGCTTGCAACACCCTGAAAGGACAAGAGGCGACTTGGAAGAAGGCGGCTTAAATGTCGAACGCGCTCTCCCAAAAAATTTTGTCGGAATTGAGTCTTTTTATAGAAGAACACATGGGACTCTCATTTCCGCCAGAACGCTGGCCGGATCTGGAGCGGGGAATCGTTTCAGCGGCAAAAGAATTTGGTTTTAAAGACGTTCTCTCTTGCATGAAGTGGCTTCGTTCAGCATCCATCAGCAGAAGAGAGATAGAAACCCTGGCGTGTCACCTCACTGTTGGGGAAACCTTTTTCTTTCGGGAAAAAGAGAGTTTTGAGATCCTGGAGCAGGAGATTCTGCCTCGGTTGATTCGCGATCGAAACCTGGAAAAGAGGCTCAGGATCTGGAGTGCAGGATGTTCTACCGGGGAGGAGCCTTACTCGATAGCGATCTCTTTAATGAGAACTTTCCCTGACATTCACGATTGGAATATCACTCTTCTGGCGACAGACATTAATTCGAATGCCCTCAAGAAAGCCGCAAAAGGGGTCTATAGTGAATGGTCGTTTCGGGAGAGCCCCTTTTGGTTAAAGGAGAGTTACTTTAGGAAAAATCGCGAAGGTCACTATGAGATCCTTCCGGAAATCAGGAAGAGGGTGACCTTCACGTATCTCAATCTTGCAGAAGACCCCTATCCTTCGCTGATGAACAATACCAATGCGATGGACCTCATTTTTTGCCGCAATGTCCTTATGTATTTTACGCCCGATAAGGGGAAAGCAGTCCTCCTTAAATTTTATCGGGCTCTTCTGGAAGAAGGATGGCTCATCGTGAGCCCCACAGATGCCACACAGATGTTTCCCGCTCAATTCACTCCGAAGCGGTTTCCGCACGCCACCCTTTATCAAAAGAGTAAAGAGCCATTGGAAGAGATACCGCCCCCCCTGGTGATCGACTCACGCGAAAGGGTGCAGGAAGAATTCGTAATTTCTCAACATCACGCGGGAGAAAGCCCCTTACCCTTGTATAAAGGGGAGGCTTACACCCCACAAAGTACCACAACAGCTCAAGTTTTTGAGAAGTTACAAGAATCCATTCCTCAGCCGGAGAGAGGAGATCAGGAGGTGGGAGAGAAGGCGAGGTTCTATGCCAATCAGGGTCATTTATCGGATGCGCTCGAGTGGTGTGAGAAGGGAATTGCGGCGGACAAACTCAATTTGGATCTCTATTATCTTCGGGCTCTGATTTTGGAAGAAGAGGGGGAATCTGAAAAAGCCATCTCGACATTGCATCAGGTCCTCTACCTCGATCCAAATTTTATCCCTGCTCATTACGCTCTCGGAAATCTCCTTCTGCGCAGGAAGAATTATGGAGAAGCGGAGCGTCATTTTCAGCTGATTTTGTCGCTCCTGGCAGACGCTCCTTCAGAGGAGGTTTTGCCAGAACTGGAAGGGATTACCGCAGGGAGACTCAGAGAGATTATCCGGGCAACTGAGTATTGGAAATCGACGGAGGAAAAGCGAAATGTTCGCCGAGTGGGATGAAATTAAGAAAAAAGTTGAACTCAACCTGCAGAAGCTTTCTCCCGGCTTTCAAAAGACAACAGAAGAGAAGAGGAGGGTCTTTCGGGAACGGGCGCGCAAACTGGCTGAAGTTCCAAAAATTGAAAAGCGAGAGAGTCAGATTGAAGTACTCGAGTTCTTCTTAGCGAAAGAGCGCTACGGCATAGAGGCATCCTTTATCCGGGAAGTATGGCCCCTCAGGGAATACGCTTCCGTTCCGGGGACCCCTTCTTTTTTCCTCGGACTGGCCAATATGCGGGGCGAATTGATCGCGGTCATCGATCTGAAGAGATTTCTGGGTCTCAGTCCAAGCCCAATCCCCTCCTCCGCTGTCACTTCAGAGAAAAAGCTGATTGTTGTCTCTCATGAACAGAATCAATGGGGCCTCCTTGCTGATGCAGTCGCGGGATTGCGAAATGTGCCTGAAAAAAGGCTTCAGACCTCACTTCTCACGTTAACGGGAATTCGTGCCGAATATCTGAGAGGGGTGACTGCGGACCGCCTCGCGATCCTCGATCTTTGGAAAATGTTTACTGACAAAAAAATGATTGCGTAAAAGGGGGAAAAAACCATGCAATGGTTCTTAAATTTGAGCACCCGCTCTAAACTCTTGATCGGATTTGGCGCGCTGTTTGGTTTGATGATGATCACGATCTCTCTGGCGTACAGGAGCAATGCCTCTGTACAAAAAACGCTCACCCAACTGGCTGAGGGCGAATTTTCAACTGCTGTCAGCATGCTGGAGGTAGCGGAAGGGATCAGTGTGAACAGGGTGAATCTCCTTAAGATGATGCTGACAGACAAGAAGGAAGATCTCGATCGATTGAACGAAGAGATACGATCGGGGACTCTAAAAAACCAAAGCACATTAGAAGAGCTTCGTCAGCAGACAAAGGCGAACCTCGACTTCCAAAAAGTCTTGTCAGAATATATGGCTGTTCGTGAGGAGTTCTCGAAACGTCGGGAAAACCAGATTATCCCTCTCATTCATGCCGGAAAGAGAGAAGAGGCGGAACTGCTTATATTAGGGCCTCAGAGTGAAAATTACAACAGAATTCGCGATATTACACAGCGATTTACCGATGATACAGCAACCAAGATCACACTCCTGGTTAAAGAAGCGGACCAAAGAGTCAAGACCGCGAGCCAGATCTTTGCCGTCATCGGTTTCCTCGCGCTCCTGCTCGCTTTATCACTTGTGTTTTTCCTCAATCGGATCATGGCGATTCCCCTCCGGAACATCTCCTCTGTGGCAAAACAGCTCTCTTCAGGTGATCTGACGGTGAACGTGATACCGCTGTCACGTCAAGATGAGGTGGGCATTTTGACGCAGACGTTCGCTCTGATGGTCGATAATCTTCGCAAAATGATCAACGAGATCAGGCAGGGAACGAATGTGCTGGCCACTTCCGCCAGCGAGATCCTCGCGACGACCTCACAGCTCACCTCCGGTGCCGCTCAGACAGCGACTTCGATCAGCGAAACGACAACCACGGCTGAAGAGGTGAAGCAGACCGCTCAAGTGGCGAGCCAGAAGGCAAAATATGTCTCCGACACCTCACAGAAATCGACGCAGGTGGCCTCCAGCGGGCGGAAAGCAATTGAGGACGCTTTGAATGGGATTGGTCGGATTCGCGAGCAGATGGCCTCGATTGCGGATACCGTCGTGAAGCTGAGTGAACAGAGCCAGGCGATCGGAGAAATTGTCTCTACAGTGGGCGATCTTGCGGAGCAGTCGAATCTCCTGGCGGTCAATGCCGCCATTGAAGCGGCGAAAGCGGGAGAACAGGGGAAAGGATTTTCAGTGGTGGCTCAGGAGATCAAGAATTTGTCTGACCAGTCCAAGAAGGCGACCGCTGAAGTGAGAAAGATCCTCGGTGATATTCAGAAGGCGATCGGCACCTCTGTCATGGCCACGGAACAGGGGAGCAAGGCAGTGGAAGCGGGGATGAAGCAATCGGAGGGGGCTGGAG
>JACQJE010000064.1 GCA_016205125.1 Deltaproteobacteria bacterium
CACCTATTGCAATTTTGCAATAGGTGGACAGGGATTGTTGCTTTTTTGCAACGTCAGAGCAATTTTTCCTGGAAGAGTTCGTTTCGCGACCTCAAAGCATTCGAAAGAGGAATGTTTAAGTGTGCATAAGCAAGAGGGGTAGCGACTCTGCCGCGGGAGGTGCGCTGGAGATACCCTTTCTGAATTAAAAAGGGTTCGTAAACATCCTCCAGAGTCTGTTTTTCCTCACTCAGCGCGGAGGCGAGTGTTTCGATACCGACAGGGCCGCCATCGAATTTCTCAATAATCGTCCGGAGGAACAGTCGATCCATATCGTCAAATCCAGCATGGTCCACATTGAGAAAATTGAGAGCATCTTTTGCTACAGATGTGTCGATTGTTCCGCCTGCGCGCACCTCTGCAAAGTCTCTCACTCTCCGAAGTAATCGATTGGCAACGCGGGGGGTTCCCCTCGATCTTCTTGCAATCTCATCAGCCCCCTCTTCACTGCAGGGTATATCCAAAATGAGGGAAGATCTCCTCACGATAGACCGCAGTTCCTCTGCCTCGTAGTAGTCTAATCGTTCAATAATGCCAAAACGATCAAGAAGTGGAGAGGTGAGAAGCCCTGCACGTGTTGTGGCTCCTATGAGAGTGAACTTTGGCAGATCCAGTTTGATCGACCGGGCACCCGGTCCTTCCCCAATGATAATGTCCAGTTTTGCATCTTCCATTGCTGGATAGAGAATCTCTTCCACCACGTGATTGAGGCGGTGAATTTCATCAATGAAGAGGATTCCGCCCTCTGGGAGATTGGTCAGGAGAGCCGCCAGATCTCCCGCTTTTTCTATGACAGGACCTGCGGTGCCTGTGAGAGTCGATTCCATCTCGTGTGCGATGATGTGCGCCAGCGTTGTTTTTCCCAAGCCGGGAGGTCCATAAAAGAGGCAATGATCCAGGGTTTCCCCCCTGTTTTTTGCAGCCTCAACAAACATAGTGATTTTCTCTTTGACGCGCTTTTGTCCGATGAACTCGGAAAATTTACGAGGGCGAAGCGTCGCTTCAAGGTCGCTGTCATGGTCATTTTGAGAGGGAGAAATCGGTCGCTCTGTCATTTTTTTTCCTATAGGTCCCGCAAGAGTTTTAAAGAAGCGCGCACAATATTTTCAACGCTCTCTTCCGCCCCTTCAGAATTGAGACGGATAGAGTGAATGGTGCGCTGTGCGGAATGATAGTTATAACCAAGGGCTAAAAGCGCTTCCAGAGCTTCATTGTAGGGGGAAGCCTTCCTCTCCCGATTATTCCCATGAAAAGGAGAGATTGGGTCTTCTCCTAACTCCAGGCGGGTCATTTTTTCTTTCAACTCAACAATGAGTCGTTCTGCAGTTTTCTTTCCGATACCTGGCACAGATGTCAAAAATTTGACATCCTCGCGAAGGATCGCGCGCTGAAACTCCTCCGGCGTCACACTTGAGAGCATCGTGATGGCCCCTCTCGGGCCTATACCGCTGATACTGATCATCGCCTCAAATAGCGATTTTTCCTGAGAGGTGGAAAAGCCATAAAGCTGGATCGCATCCTCGCGAACATGAAAATGGACTTGAAAAAAAGCGATTGATCCCAGTGCGGGGAGGCGCCTTTTTGTCTGTTCAGAAATAAAAAGTTCAAAACCGACCCCGCCGATATCCACTGTGACTGCGTGATCTTTTAAGGCAAGAACTGTTCCTCTGATATGTGAAATCATGACTAGTGGGCCCCTTTCTCTACCATTCGTTGTAGGCTGGAAGAGACGATTTGTCGATACCGCATTGAATGAGCATGACAGATCGCCACAGCCAGCGCATCCGCCGCATCAGAAGAAGGAGCGGTATTTAGGGAGAGGAGCATCTTGACCATCTGCTGTACCTGTTCCTTCGAAGCATTTCCATAACCGACCACAGCCTGTTTGACCTCTTTCGGGCTATATTCGAAAAAGCTGCAGCCTGTTTGCAAAATGGCCGCAATAGCCGCCCCTCGCACTTCACCCAACGCAATCGCGCTTCTCGCATTCTGAGCGAAAAAAATCTCCTCAATCGCGACGGCATCGGGTTTGCGTTGGGCGAGGAGAGTCACAAGCTCTTTGAAGATTTCTGAGATTCGCGCAGTCAAAGCTTGTGAGCGTCGAGGGGTGATCACACCCTGCTGGAGGCAATAGAGTTTCTCTTTGTCAATTTGAATGAAACCATAGCCGGTGAAGTGTGAGCCGGGGTCTATTCCCAGGATGATCATTTTCAACCCTTTGATCAAACTGGCGAGATTCGGCGCCAGACTTTGTTGTAAGACATTTTGTCTCCTCGACGTACAGGGAAGTACGCCTGCGTCGCCAAAATGTCTTCCGCCTCGTCTGGCTTGAATCTCGCCAGTTTTCCAAAATCTCTATGTCTAGATTTAAACTGAGATGGCGAGTTGCAGCATCTCTTTATCTTCTATATCAAAGTTTGCATAAACGTGCTGAACATCCTCCAGCTCTTCTAAATTCTCAATGAGTCGAATAGTCTGTTCCGCCTCTTTTCCCTGTACCTTGACTGTCATCTTCGGAACCATTGCAATTTCTGCCAATAAACATTGAAGACCACAATCTGAGAGGTGCAATTTGGCGCGGTCAAAACTCTGAAAATCAGTTTTAATTTGGTAAGTATCATCCTCTACCACAATGTCTTCAGCCCCAAATTCCAAGGCAATTTCCATCATTTTTTCTTCGGTTACCTTATTTCTATCGATTTCAAAGATCCCTTTTTTTTCAAAAATCCAGCCCACACAACCTGTTTCTCCCAGGGAGCCATTGTGTTTATTAAAGAGGTGCCTGATTTCGGCCACGGTCCTGTTCTTGTTGTTTGTCAGACTCTGCACCAGAATCGCTACTCCTGCAGGGCCATATCCTTCATAAGTGACCTCTTCATACGCTTCCCCTTCTAATTCTCCCGTTCCCTTTTTAATGGCTCGCTCTATATTAGCCAGAGGCATGTTCTGTGCCCGTGCGGCCTCAATGGCGTGACGGAGACGCGGATTTCCTGCTGGATCTCCCCCCCCAATCCGCGCGGCAGAGGTCACCTCCCGCATCAATTTTGTGAAAATCTGTCCCCGTTTCGCGTCTTCTTTTCCTTTTTTACGCTTGATCGTACTCCATTTGCTATGGCCGGACATGTCACGCCTCCAAACGAACGAGCAAAAGAAACAACATCCTCATCTATATCTGATCTGCTCGCAATTCTGCAACCGCCAGCCTTGTATCATCTTGTTTTCCTATGTTAGTCATGGGTCAGGAGATTGCCCATTCGGACAGATTCTCAGATGAAGGGGAAGAGTTGAAAACCTCGATTGTTCAAGAACGCAAGAAGAGGAAACGCGAGAAATATATTATTCTGGGAATTGGCATAATCATTATTGTTCTAAGCTATCTCGCATTTCATCTCACAAATCTCAGCAGTGACCTCCCCTATGCCAATAGCATCTTTTTCTTCGGGCTGATCAATTTTAACCTGATCTTAGTGATGCTCCTTCTCTATTTTGTCATTCGCAATATCGTCAAACTCGCATTGGAGAGAAAGAGTAAAGTTCTTGGCGCGAAACTGAAAACAAAACTGGCAGTTGCTTTCGTTGCTTTTTCTATCATACCTACTGTCCTGATGTTTGCGATCGCTGTTTTTTACATCAATAACAGCTTCAATAAGTGGTTCGATGAAAGAATCGATCAGGCGCTTCAGAGCGCAGTGAAAGTTGCCAATACCTATTATGACCGAACGCGCAATACTGGATTTAGTTTTGCCGAACAAATTCGGGATGTTATTGCTCACGAAAAACTTTTGGCGACGAACAAGTCTGTATTTCTCCAGAAGATTCTCAGCAACTCCGTGCGCCAATACGATGTCGACTCTTTAGGTATTTATCTCGCGCCCTCAGGAAGACTTTATTCTCAGGCTCTCAAACCAGGTTTGGTTGATTTCGAGCTCCCCCCGCCTCTTCAGTTTTCCCTGGAACAGGCCTTTCAGGGGAGCCGGACTTCTGAAATTCATAGTGTGGGAGAGGGAGATCTGATTCGATGCATTGTCCCTCTTTTTGTCACCTCAAAGATGGATACTATTCAAGCAGCCCTTGTGCTGGATTACTATGTGCCAGAGCGAGTGGTTGCCAAGATCAGCAATATTGTGACGACTTATCAGGATTATAAAAACATCCATTCCCTGAAGTTTCCGCTCGAATCAGTCTATCTTTTCATTTTGATCATGATTACTCTGCTGATTGTCTTTAGTGCAACCTGGATTGGTTTTTACATTGCCAAACAGCTGACGATTCCAATTGAGCTTTTAGCGCGGGGCACTCAGGAAGTGGCGAGCGGTAACCTGCAGTTTAGAATCAAACCAGTTGGCTCCGATGAATTGGGGACACTGGTTGCGTCATTCAATAAAATGACGCGAGATTTACAAGACGGGAGTTCTCGTCTGGAACAGGTTAACCGGGATTTGCAGCAGAGCAATACTGAAATTGAAGAGCGAAGAAGGTATATGGAAGCAATTTTGCAGAATGTCACTGTTGGGGTGATCTCAGCAGATGCAGAGGGGCGCATTACGACGATGAATGTGCCGGCGCAGGAACTCTTTGAAGTGAAGTTGAGTGAAATTTTGGGAAGGAATTATCGTGAACTGATCCCGTCTCACTATGCAGAAGAAGTCGATCAAATTGTGAAAGAGCTTCTCTCTTCACAAGAGATTGTTGTTGAGCGTCATATTCAAGTCAGCAGAGGGGAGAAATCGCTTGCTCTTCTGGTCGGTGCAACGACGATTCGAGACAACGAAGGAAAATTACTTGGAATCGTGGCCATCCTGGATGACCTTACAGAGCTCTTGAGAGCTCAAAGAATGGCAGCATGGAGGGAGGTGGCACGCCGCATTGCCCATGAGATTAAGAATCCGCTGACGCCTATCAAACTCTCAGCGCAGCGTCTGCGCAAGAATTTCTCTCATCGAGGGGATGATCCGGAACAAAACAAGATCTTTGATGAATGCACTCAAACGATCATCCGACAAGTAGATGAGTTAAAAGAGCTGGTCAATGAGTTTTCTTCGTTTGCGCGCATGCCAGAAGCTGTCTTATCAAAAAATAGATTGGAAAATATCATCTATGAGTCATTGGTCCTTTACAAGGAGGCACATAAGCACATTGTCTTTCGCCATGTACAACGAAATGAATTGCCAGAGATGGATTTAGACCGGGATCAAATGAAGAGGGTCTTTATCAATTTACTGGACAATGCAGTGGATGCTATAGAAGAGCGTGGAGAGATTGAGATCGTCAGCTGCCACAACAAGAACCTGCAGATCGTCACTGTAGAGATCTGTGATACGGGTATCGGTATGTCGAGTGAAGTGCGGTCTCACCTCTTTGAACCCTACTTTTCGACTAAGAAATCGGGGACAGGTTTAGGCTTGGCCATTGTTCAGCGAATCATCTCCGATCATGATGGGTTCGTCCGAGTTGCAAATAACTATCCTCGAGGAACGCGAGTGCTAATTGAATTGCCGGTGAAAAAGAGATTTCAGGCGCAGTCGATTCCTCTTATTGTAAAGAAAGAGAAAGAGGGAGAAGATCGTGTCTGATCGGACCATTTTAATTGTCGATGATGATGAGGGGGTAAGTGAGTCTCTTCGTTCAGCGCTGATCGACGAGGGCTATACAGTCAGAGTCGTCGGGGACGGGAAAACGGCTTTGTCTCTTCTCAGACAGTGGGAACCGGATTTGGTTCTTCTCGACATCTGGCTTCCCGATATCGATGGAATCTCAGTGCTCGAAAAGATTCGGCAGGAGGAGCGGCCTATTCAGGTTGTGGTTATGTCGGGTCATGGCACAGTGGAGTCTGCTGTTAAAGCAACTAAACTGGGTGCATTTGATTTTCTCGAGAAGCCGATTTCTCTCGAAAAACTGCTGGTGACGATTCACAACATTTACGCGATGCAAGTACTGCGTCAGGAAAATATTGAACTGCGAAAAAGGGTGGGAGATGCCGCTGAGCTTATTGGAGAGAGCAGAGCGATTGCCGATCTTTTAGAGCAGGTTCGTAAAGCGGCTCCTACGAACAGCGGGGTCATGATTACAGGTGAAAACGGGACGGGCAAAGAATTGGTTGCCAGGAAGATTCATGACTGGAGTCTTCGGCAGAGTGAACCCTTTGTGGAAGTGAATTGCGCTGCTATTCCTGAAGAATTAATTGAATCTGAATTGTTTGGTTACGAGCGCGGCGCTTTTACAGGCGCGACGGCTCGGAAAAAAGGGAAATTTGAACTGGCTCATGGAGGGACACTCTTTTTAGACGAAATAGGCGATATGAGTCTGAGAACGCAGGCCAAAATCCTTCGAGTGCTGCAAGAGCAGCAATTTCAGCGAATTGGCGGCGCAGAAACAGTAAAGATCAATGTCAGGATTGTTGCGGCTACGAATAAGGATCTTTCTCAGGAAATCGAGCGCGGCCATTTTCGGGAGGATCTTTTTTATCGCTTGAATGTGATCCCTCTTTACGTGCCGCCGCTGAGGGAAAGGGCGGAAGACATCCCTCTTCTTGTGACACATTTCCTGGGACAGATCGCCGCCCAGAATGGCCGCAAGCTCAAACCGATTGATCTGATTGTGATTTCTCGCTTGCAAGCCTATTATTGGCCTGGTAATGTCAGGGAACTTAAAAATATCGTGGAGAGGATGTTTATTTTGTCCACTGGCGAGACAATTACTGAATCAGATTTGCCACCGCTCTTTCATGATCCGAAGGAGAGCGGGGGGAGTCTTTCCGGTACGGATGAACTCTTTCGAAAACCAAATTTAAAGGGTGCAAAGGGAGATTTTGAAAGGGTCTATATTACGAAGAAACTGGAGGAGTTTGGCGGAAACATCACCAAAACGGCTGAGGCGATTGGCATAGAGAGGAGCCATCTTCACCGGAAGATCAAGAATTACGAGATTCCGTCATGATTAAGCGAAGGAAGAGTCGTCAGATCGCCGTGGGCCATGTCTTAATTGGAGGGGATGCACCGATCTCCATCCAATCGATGACGACCGCTTTTACGCACGATGTGGATGCTACTCTCACTCAAATTCAAGCATTAGCTCAGACAGGCTGTGACTTGGTGAGAGTTGCTGTTCCCGAAAAGGAAGATGCGGAAGCTCTTCCGGAAATCGCCCAAAGAGCTCCCATTCCTGTGATTGCAGATGTTCATTTTGATTATCGGTTTGCTCTTTTGGCGCTCGATTCGGGAGCGGCATGTGTCAGAATTAACCCGGGAAACATAGGCTCATCTGAAAAAATTGCTGAAATTGTCCGCTACGCCAAGATTAAAAAAATTCCTCTTCGCATCGGTGTAAATGCGGGATCCTTGGAAAAAAAATTCATCAAAAGAGACGGGAGGCCGACCGCGACAGGACTTGTGGAAAGTGCGGTTGCTCATGTCGAATTTTTGGAAAGCCTCGGTTTTTTTGATTTTAAAATTTCTGTCAAATCATCAGATGTTTTAATGGCTGTTGAAGCTTATCGGGAGCTCTCTCAGCGAGTCGATTATCCTTTGCACTTAGGCATTACGGAGGCGGGGACGATTTCTCAGGGGACAGTGAAATCTGCCGTGGGGATTGGGATACTCCTCTTTGAGGGAATCGGAGATACGATTCGCGTTTCCCTGACAGCAGATCCGGTAAAGGAGGTTGGGGTTGGCTGGGACATTCTGAAGACTCTGGGTCTCAGGGAGCGCGGAGTGGTTTTGGTTTCGTGCCCGAGCTGTGGGCGATGCGCGCATGATTTTATTGATATTGTCAACGAAATTGAACAAGATTTGCAGAAATTTACGGATCCTCTAAAAGTCGCCGTCATGGGGTGTGAAGTGAACGGGCCAGGCGAAGCGAGAGATGCCGATATTGGCATTGCGTTTGGCGACCGGGAGGGTCTCCTTTTTCGCAAGGGAGAAAAAATTAAGAAGGTGTCTCGCCAGGAGGCGAAGTCGGCTCTTCTTGCCGAAATTAAACGAATTCAGCAGGCAAATCAGGGTGACTGATGAGATTTTCCAGATTTTTTATTCCGACTCTTCGTGAAACACCTGGTGAAGCAGAGACTGTCAGTCATCAGTTGATGCTGCGTGCCGCTATGATCCGCCCTGTTGCTTCTGGTGTGTTTACACTCCTCCCTTTAGGCCTGAGGGCTCTCCGGAAGATCGAAGTCATTGTGCGGCAGGAGATGGATCGTGCCGGCTGTTCTGAATTGCTGATGCCTGCGCTTCAGCCGAAGGAATTGTGGGAAGAGAGTGGTCGTTGGGCAGAAATGGGGAAAGAGCTGATCCGTTTTACAGATCGGAAAGAGAGGGAATTTTGCCTGGGACCGACACATGAAGAGATTGTGACCGATCTGGCCCGCCATGAGATTCGATCTTACCGTCAACTCCCCCTCATTCTTTACCAGATCCAGGTGAAATTCAGGGATGAAATCCGCCCCCGTTTTGGGCTGATGCGCGGCCGCGAATTTATTATGAAAGATGCCTATAGTTTCGATATCTCTAAAGAGAAAGCTCTGGAGAGTTATGAGCTGATGCGGCAGGTTTATTGCCGCATTTTTGAGCGATGCGGCCTGAATTTCAGAATGGTAGAAGCGAGAACGGGTGCCATAGGGGGAAAGCTTTCCCACGAATTTCAAGTATTGGCCGCTTCGGGTGAGGATACGCTATTGACATGTGATCGCTGTCACTACTCAGCAAACATTGAATTAGCGGAAGTGAGACGGCCGGATGCTGAAGAACCGAAACAACAAAAACGGATACCCGAGATCGAGTTAGTAGAGACTCCAGGGCTCTCTTCTGTGGAGGAGGTCTCTGCTTTTTTCCGCATCGCGACAAATCAGCTGATTAAGACCTTGATTGTCACAGATGGGCGCGAGTACTCAGTAGTGCTGATTCGCGGGGATCGGCAGCTCAACGAGTTTAAACTTCAGCAGTACTTGGGATGGAAGCGGATTGAAATGGCCTCCCCTGAGAAGATCAAGGAAACGACGGGTGGGGATGTCGGTTTTAGCGGACCGGTTCATTTATCTCTTCGAATGGCAGCAGACTGGGATATTTTAGAGATGGGTCCTGCCATTGTGGGAGCGAACCAGCGCGGTAAGCATTTTAAGAATGCGCTTCAGGGGAGAGATTTTCACATTTCTGAATTTTCAGATTTGCGCATGGCTCAGAACGGAGATCGCTGTGCGCGTTGTAAAGATGCCAAGGGGGTCCTGAAAGAATACCGCGGGATCGAAGTCGGTCACATTTTTTACCTTGACATCAAGTATAGCAAGGCATTTCAGGCGGCCTTTCTGAGCGCTGATGGAAAGGAGCAGAGTTTGGAGATGGGCTGTTACGGGATTGGGATCGGTCGTACGATGGCTGCCGCCATTGAACAGAATCATGATGAGAGAGGGATCGTCTGGCCTCTCCCAATCGCCCCATTTCAGGTCATCATTACAGAACTGGGAGCTAGAGAGAATAAGCGGGTCGCAGAGGTTTCGACGGGGCTTTACGAAGCGATGCAAAGCGCCAGAATAGAAGTGCTGTACGATGATCGGGATGAGCGCGCAGGTGTCAAATTCAGCGATGCGGATCTGATTGGCGTACCGATTAGAGTGACGGTCTCGGTTCGGGGAATCTCTCAAAATCAGGTGGAATTAAAGTGGCGCAATCGTCAGGATGTTGAGATGATGCCAGTTGAGCAGGTTGTCCCTTATCTGAAGGAGCTGCTGGCCAAGAGGGGCTTGATTTTGTTATGAAAATTTCGCCAAAGGGTGTCCAGCATGTTCCTTTGAGGGACGCTCAGACGCGGATGGCAATGCGGAACATGCTGGACACCCTTTGGCGAAATTTTCATGTAAATAGCGGGCGCTGAAGATGCATCGGAGTCTTCTATGAAGAAGCCGCAGCTTATTGTGGCTCTAGATTTTGATTCAGGTATGAAAGCGAGAGAACTCTGTCAAAAACTGAGAGGGGTTGTTTCGTATTATAAAGTTGGACCGGCGTTGTATCTTCAAGAGGGCCCTGATATCATTAAGTTCCTGCGCGGTTTGGGTGTGAAAATATTCCTCGATTTGAAGCTATTTGATATCCCTTCGACTGTTTTAAGAACGGCATTTGAAATCGGAAGGCTCGAGGTGGACATGTTCACGGTGCATGCTATGGGGGGAGGAGAGATGATCCGGGCTGCAGTAGAGGGAGCCCTGGAAGGAAGCCGCCATGCGAAGACCACCCCGCCGGCGATTTTAGGGGTTACCCTTTTGACGAGTTGGAATGAAAAGGTCCTGGAGGAGGTCGGAATTTCTCTTCCAGTCGAAGAACGGGTTCTTCAACTCGCACAACTCACCTTGAATGCGGGCGCAGAAGGTGTCATTGCCGCGGGTGAAAATGTTGCAGTCCTGAGGAAAGAATTGGGTGATCAGTGCCTCATCGTTGTGCCCGGTGTCAGGTTAAGGGGATCTCAAAAAGACGATCAACAGCGCATTGTGACGCCAAAGGATCTTGTTCGATCTGGAGCCGATTATTTTGTCATGGGTCGACCTATTATTGCTGCAGCCGAGCCATTAAAGGCTGCCCGGGAGGTTATTGAAAATCTCGCGTCTGATTGATGTCTATACTCATCCTCATGCGATTGAAGCGGCTCTCAAGAGCCGTCCTCGGGACGTTGTTCAGCTCTGTGTCGTTGAGGGGGAACCTGCGCGGACTTATGCCGGGATTCTCTCCCTTGCGGAAGAGGGCAGGGTTGAGATCGTGAATTTTCGCAGCCATCAGCATCTTTTGGACCATCTCCGTCGGCCTGACACAGAAGGTCTTAGAAATATCGCGGCTTTTGTTTATCGATATGAACTCCGCTCTTTTGAAGAGAGTTTGAAGAAACTAGCCGATTCGCCGATTAAAGAGCCTCAATTGCTTCTCATGCTCGATTCCTTGTCAGATCCGCAGAATGTCGGTGCAATTCTGCGCACAGCCCATGGATTGGGAGCTGATGTCGTCCTTTTTCCACAACGGCGCACTGCACCGATTACAGCTACTGTTGCCAATGTTGCGGTTGGCGCAATTGAGAAAATGCAGCTGATTGAAGTGGTTAATTTGAATCGGGCTGTGGAAAAGCTCAAGGAAGAAGGTTATTGGACTGTCGGCTTGGTTGTGGAAGGGGGAGGGACTTTTGATCAAATTCCGGAGGTAGAGAAGGTGGTTCTTGTGATTGGAAGTGAGGGGAAGGGGGTACGGCCATCGATTGCGAAACCTTGTGATTTCCGTGTGACGATCCCTATGAGAAGAGCAGATTTTTGCCTCAATGCATCGGTTGCGGCTGGGATTGCTTTATACGAAATGAGCCGAAAAATCCATTTATTGACAAGGTGAAATTCCTTATGTTAGAGACGCAACAGTTCAGCGATGATAAATAACGGAATTGTCCTTCCAATCATTTTGTTAATGAATTTCACAGATTAAAGGAGCTTTACCCAGCCTATGTTATGAGAATGAGGAGGTAAAGAACCTGTCCGACAAATAGGTTAGAAACCTATTTGTCGGACAGGTTCTAAAGAGAGGGAAGTTTTTTCGTTTTTTTGCTGGCGTAGCTCACTTGGCAGAGCAGCTGATTTGTAATCAGCAGGTAAGGGGTTCGATTCCCCTCGCCAGCTCTCTGGAGTTGGCGTTAGGGAAGTGTTTTTCGGAGAGGTTCCCGAGCGGCCAAAGGGGTCAGACTGTAAATCTGATGGCGCTGCCTTCGGA
>JACQJE010000048.1 GCA_016205125.1 Deltaproteobacteria bacterium
TCGGTTCATCGACCAATCTCTTTTCGAGCAGACGTTTTCCTGTCGCAAGATGAAAAACGACAATATGACCCGATTCGTAAAGGAGATAAGCTCTTTTCCGGTATTCATCCATGCCGATCCAGCGAACCTTATTTTCCTGGGACAGCGCTGAAGGAACGGGCCGGGCAAGTAACTGCGGTTTCTTAAAAAGAGGGGCGGCTTCCCAAATTAAGAAGAGAAGGAGAGCAAAGACACTCAAGATGACAAAAATGCCGCCCCCGCTGATGATCCAGCGGGAAGCGGCATCTATCCTTTGACTTCTGCGATATCGATCCATCGTTACGGTTAGTCCTCAGGCAAAGCGGCGTTTCTATTTTTGGGCCTTACTGTCTGTTTTTTCTCCAAGCTTTGCCAATTCTGAAGCCACAACCTCTGCAGAAAGCGGGAGATAACCATCCTTGATGACGACCCCCTGTCCCGGCCGACTCAATATAAATCGCACGAACTCTCCCACGAGAGGGGAGAGGGGCTTCTTGGGATCTTTTACAATATATAGATTGAGATACCTTGAAAGCGGATATTTCCCATTGAGAACATTTTGATAAGAGGGTTCGTAAGCTCCCCCACCCTTCTTTGCAGACAATTTTAACGCCTTTACTCCGGAAGTCTTATATCCGATACCACTATAGCCGACCGCGTAGCGATCTTCTGCGACCCCCTGCACAACAGAGGCCGAGCCGGGCTGTTCTTTAACGCGGTCTTTAAAATCCCCCTTTGCAAGAGCGCTTTCCTTAAAAAATCCATAGGTCCCTGATGCGGAATTTCTGCCGTACAAATTGATGGAGCGGGCAGGCCAATCTCCTGTCAGCCCCAGCTGACCCCATTTCTCCAGCCCCTCAGAAAAACCTCTTTTTCTTGCCTTACTGTATATCGCGTCGATTTCATCCAGGCTAATCTGCTGGAGAGGATTATCCTTATTGACATAGACCGCCAATCCATCCAGAGCTATCCGAAGCAATGTCGGTTTAAAACCATATTTCTTTTCAAAGGCATTGACCTCTTCAGCCTTGATGTCACGCGACATTGGACCTAATTGAGCGGTACCTGCAATCAGTGCCGGAGGGGCTGTGCTGGAACCTTTCCCCTCTACCTGAATAGTGACCGCTGGATAGAGCTTTTTAAAACGTTCGGCCCAAAGAGTCATCAGGTTATTCATGGTATCGGAGCCAACACTGTTGAGAGTCCCAGCCAGCATTCCCGTTTTGGCATAATCAGGGATAGACGGATCCACCCGGATCATCTCAGCTCCTGCCATTGGCGCGCCGACAAAAACGATGAGCAGGATCGAGAAAAATAACCGATTCCTGAAGTAAAGCATCAACTGACCTCTATTACTGGTTTTTTTCAAAAAAAACCGTAAAAAATATATAACAAGTTGCGGAGCTGACCGCAATAGATCGGTATTTTCAGATAAGCTGCAGGAGATCATCGATCCGGCTGATTTTGAAATCAGGCTCGACATCGACGGGCGGCCTCTTTTCATTCTGACCGTAAAGAGCAAGACAGCTCTTCAGGCCGGCACTCCTTGCACCCGCAATATCCTTTTCTGGCCAATCCCCAACCATCAGGACTTCGCCCGGCTGAAGTCCCAATATCTGAACTGCCTTAAGGAAACCGTCGGGTGCCGGCTTTCCAGCCTCAGTCACGATGGCATCGAAGAAGAAGGTGAGCTTCATTGCGTAGAGCCGTTGATGGGCTTTAAGATTTGGAGCATCTGTGACAATTCCAAGCTTAATGCCCTGCTTGATGAGATGGATAAAGGTCGGGATAACGCGCGGATACGGCTCAAGAAACGCACTTTTCACCCGGTGATAGGCGCTCATGCCCGCCGCTAGAATGGAGTCATCCATTTGACCGTGAAGCTTCAGGAATTCCGTAAAGGGGTAATCGCCCTCGATCCCATAATCCATGTAAAAATCGAACAATTCATCGCGAAGGCGATCGAGGTCCATTCTGAGCCCGGCACCAATCATGGCTGTTGCCGCCTCAGCAGTCGCCATCTTCTTCATGGTCATAAAATCGACCAGCGTCATATCGAGATCGAAAAGAATTCCTTTAATCGACATAGGTTACACGCGCTTGTAGAAGGCTCTCTGACCCAAATGCTCTTTTTGAGAAAGATAAGACCATTCGGATTGCGGTAGATCATGCAGCTTGATCTGACTCCAAAGCCATTTCCCATCCACATCAGAGAGCACCAATGTCGCCTCCGACTGTTTCAGCACTTTACCCTTTACATACTCGACAAAGTAACCTTCCAAAAGGTAATCTTCACTCTCTTTCTCTTTTCGTACGATAAGATCGAGAAAATCAATTTCAAGGGGAAATCCAAAAAATCTGCCTAATTTGAGAAAGGGCCGCCAACGCTTCAACTTTGTCCTTAAGTTCTCAAGGGTCATATCGTGGCGAGTGTCTGAAATAAAGCGGCAATTTTCCCAACAGTCACCCAGACATTCCCCTATATTCGCAGTCTTAAAGCCAAAAAGGTTTTTCACAAACAGGTTTTTAATCCTGGCTTGTGTATAGGCATCAATCCCGATTTCCATTTCAAAAGCCATTCTTCCAAGCGAGGCTTGTCTTGCTCGGGTCACATACAACTCCTTCCAGACATTCTTAAGGCGGGTGTCAATCTATATTTTTCAAACTTTCTGGTTTCGCCGACAATTTGAGGACTTTAAAGAATAACTTCTTATCTACATTCGGATAAGGCTTTCCTCCAACTTCCGCGTAGGGATAAACAAAGTAATTGAGAGATTCCCCCTTTTGGGGAGGGTTTAACACAATATCCCGCCCCCGACTGAATGAGATGCGATTGCTCGGCAATGCTCCAAAGTATTCATCCACCTTCCCGCTTTTTTTGGCCTCCGTCGCATCAACAGGAATCCATCCCTGGACGGGATCATATGCTTCCGCCCAACAATGATAGCCTGCGATCTCACCCTTTTCCTGATCGCTGGGAATCGGAAAACCTATTTCGAAACGTGCCGCAATCTTCTGCACCCGGCTCATCGCAATAAAAAGCGAATGAAAATCGGTGCAATTGCCTCGTTTAGTACTGCAAGCCCACACCGCATCGCCTCTTCCCCATCCCTCTCCGGATTTATCGTATTTCATCGTGCGAACAATATAACGGTAGAAGGCCTTTATCTTTTCATAGGGAGTCTCGCCCCCCTTCCCCTCCTGCCGCGACAACTTAACAATCTCTGGACAGAAAGGAATCAGCTTGTCTTCGCTCAGATAAAGAGAGGGTTGATCAAATTTTCCAATCTCCTCTTTTTTTAATCCTCTGTAGGGTTGACGAATAACGTGATATTTAAAGCGAAGCGTCAGGGGAGTCTCCGGCACTTTGCCAGAGAAATAAAGCATCTTATTGCCAAATTTTGATTCTGAAGTGACTTGATACGGCCAGGGTGAGTTTGCCGAAAAATGAACCACTTTCTGGAAACTATTTTCAAGCGGATAGGGTACCCACAGCTTCATAATCTCACCCTTCACTGCAGTTGGTTTGATCTCTACAAGATACTCCAACTGCAGTGACGTGGGCGCGTCAAAAGAAAGACCCGCCGCAGAAGCCGCAGGCACCCAACCCGCCAATATCAACAAAACCAGCTTACATCTGGACACAAGAAAAATCAGCAATACGTCATCCTTTACTCCGTGCCGCCTTCAGTCGGCGCTCCCTCTTCGGCGGGGACAGCAGGCGCTTCCTCTGGTTGAGCCCCTTCGTCCGTAGGCGCAAGCGATTCTTCCACCGGTGCGCCGGGATGTTCCTGACCTTTCTTAAATGCCATATAGCCACCCACGGCTAACGCCACTAGTACAATAATCAATACAACGTACCCTAACGTCTTCATATGTTCATCTCTCCTGCTTTGAATGGAATAAAAAGAAGCCCTTCTGAAATGTTTCCTAATATTTCTTTCAGAAAGCTATTTTCAGATCTACTGCAGAGATTTTTCTGAGTCAAGAAAAAACTCTTCATTAAAATGGACAGCTCGTAAAAAGCGCCAGTTTTTCAAGGGATTGAAAACCTTCCAGCCTCTTCAGCTCTTTTCCACCCCGCTCTAAAACCCATGTCGGGGTATATCGAATCTTTTTCTCTTTGCACAAAGCCGCCTGACCGAGAGGATGCCGGGGATTGCACTCGATCTCTCTTCCGCGGGAGGTGAGAAATCGGAAAGAAGAGCCAAAGATTCTCTTGTTGGCAACACAAGCCTGGCAGGTAAAAGAGCCGTAAAATGTCATCCCCTTATCCGCAAGGCATTGGGCCAAAAGATCAACGGCAGAAGAATTTCCTTTCACTGGCTGAGAAGAGAGGGATCGATAATCTCGGTACTGATCTGTCCGGTTAAACCAGAAAATCGAAGCCAGCATTGCAAATCCGACGATAAAAAGGACTTTCACCGCTCCGTAGGAGAAGAGACCTTTTTTGAAATAGTCCGATAATCTCCGGTCAAGGAATAAAAGAGAGAGAACAGCGGAGCTGAGCACTGTCAGATGGATGACAGTACAGGGAATGCAAAATGCCCGCAGCACTGCCCATCCAATATAGATATAATAAAGTGTGAAAACGAGGCCCACAACGGAATAGAGAAAGAGGTCAAAAGTACTCCAATGGCGAAGGATGGAAAAGAACAGAATCACAATCAAACCGAGCGCCCAAAAAGTGCCCAATAACGCAATTGGAGTGTTAAAGACCTTTGCATAAGGACTGAGATTCACCTTCTCACAGCTAATGGTCTCACTCCAATCGCAAAGTTTTGCGATCGGGCGTCCCGCTTCAACATCGAGATGATAAGTCTTGTAGAGATAAAGAGAGGAAATCAGACTTAAGACGCCCAAAACAGAAAGGGCGATCAACATCCTCTTCTTGGAAGCAGTCGTTCTCTCCATAGCCCCTATTATTTCAACAGTTCTATCAAATGGCAAGCAGAAGAGAAAAAATCCCAGGTGCCTTTCTCTTCTCAGGGGAAACACCTGGGATGAAATGGCAGAAACCTAAGTTAATGGTCGCTTTTCCTCACATAACAACGGAATTGCGTGCTCCCGTCAAATCCCACTAATTTTTCGCAGACAAAGTTGCCGGAGACCTTCTCCCAAATAACCCATTCTCCCACTTCGCCCACTCCTTCCTCACCCAGGAAGAGCGCTTGATAAATCGCTTCAGCATCCGCTCCGGCTGAGAGATGGCATGAGTATTCCACGCGGTCTTCGCATGAATCAAAGAAAATGCCCTTACTGCACGTCAGGCCGCCCACACTTTTTTTCGCGAACGTTCCAAGCCCCGCTTTATGGTGAAGCTCTTCTTCCACATCGAGCACCTCGAAGAGCGCTCTTGCCCCTTCGCGGTCCAGCTCACCCTCTTCAAGATCCGCCGCACTCTCCAGCACGACACTAAAATGTGGACCTTCATAAGGCCGCAGAAGCCACGTTTTGCTAAAAACAAGACCTGCAACCCCCCTGCTCCGCTCTCTCCATCCGTTCCCGTCGCGCACTTTTTCAGGCGCTTCGAGCACCTCGTAAAGAGCGCTGATCTGTGCGGAATCGAGGTCGGCAGAGAGAGAACAGTAGTAAGAAGTGGAACTGCCTCGTGAGCGAATGCTCTCGTCCTCCCATGCAAATCGGTAACAAAAGAGACCCTCTATCGTCTTTGTGAAAAGCTTCCCTTCTGCAAGATGGCGCGTCTCTTCGTTCAGATTGAGCGCTTCATGAAGGGCCTTTGCGCGATCTCCTTTTAGGTTAACAGCAGGGTTATCCGCAAAAGCCGGAACAATGACACCCCAAACCAACAATGAGAAGATGACTTTTGAGAAGATTATTTTTTTCATTTCTATTTGCCTCCGCAAATACTCAACCAGGATTGAACAAATACGAGACAGATCTTTGCAAAATAAATGCCAATAGCACCCCTCTCTGACCCACAACTGTAA
>JACQJE010000050.1 GCA_016205125.1 Deltaproteobacteria bacterium
CTGCTATTCCTCGCATTTTTCTCAATCGTCGCGTCCAAATCTGACTGAATTCTGGGCGCGATCTGCATAGGTTATTTCTTTACAAGTCCTTACCTCCCTTCTACAGCAGGCGCAAATTCAGCCGCTTCTCTCTCCGCGCGACCCTTCGTCGTGAGATAGTAATAACCGAGACCCCCTGCAAACACTCCCACCGTCAATAAAATAGCACTGCGATTGTAATACCAGAAGAGGACCATCGCGATCGACGTTGTCACAAGCGCCACAATCGGTGTCAAAGGATACAACGGAACACGATAAGGTCTGACCATCTGAGGCTCTCTTCGACGCAGAATAAAGAACTGCAGCATCACCAGCACATACATGATGACAGCCCCCAGTCCAGATGCCGTAATCAGCATCGCCGTCTCCCCGGAGAGCGCAAAAGCCAAACCAAAGAGAGAGGGGACAATCAACGCGGCGGTGGGCGTCCTGCGCTTTGGATGCACTCCGCCAAAAAATGCGGGCAAATACCCCGCGCGCGCCATGGAGAAAATTTGCCGTGACGACGCAAGCGTAATGCTGTGAAAAGAAGCAATCAAACCGGAGAGTCCAATGACTGCCATGATCATTACAAAGGGGTGACTCCGCCCATAATGACCCGCAACTGCGCTCGGGAGAACGTAGTCGACTTTGCCTAACTCCCGATAATCGACCATGCCCACTGTGGCCAAAATGACCAAAATGGCAAGAGCCATGAGGATCAGAATACCGAGGACGTATCCGATGGAGATATTCCGCTGTGGATCGCGCGTCTCTTCCGCCACCAAAGCAACCCCCTCAATGCAGAGGTAGAGCCAGATGGCGAACGGAATCGCCGCAACGACTCCTTTCAGGCCGCCGGGAAGGAGCGGCGCCGCCGCTACTTTAGAGACGTCAAAATGGGGAAAGAGAACCGCATAACAGAAGAGAAGTCCGCCAATGGCAAGGAGCGTGATGACATTGTTGAAAAGCGCCGACTCTTTAATCCCTTTAAGATTGAGTGTCACTGAAATCAGATAAATCAACACAATGGCCGCGTAAGTGGGGACTGCCGGAAAGAGATAATGGACGTAGGCGCCAATCGCCACCGCAATGGCGGGGGGGGCAAAAACAAACTCAATCACTGTTGCCCATCCCGTGAGAAAGCCTCCCAATGGGCCCATCGCCCTTCTTCCATAGGCGAAGGGGCCTTCCGATGAGGGCATAGCCACCGCCATCTCCGTCATACAGAGGACAAAAGAGAGGTACATCACGGTGACAAAAAATGTCGCCAGGAGGAAACCGATAGGCCCTGCCTCAGGGAGTCCCAGGTTCCAGCCGAAATATTCGCCGGAAATCACGTAACCGACCGCAATAGCCACTAAAGAGAGCGGACCGAGATGCCGGCGCAACTGCTGATGTTCATGCTGAGGTTCTGACAAGGAAACTCCTCCTTGGGATGATGGGGATAAAAGTGTGGCGGAAATTAACAGGAGGCGCTGCGAGTGTCAATCCGCAGCTGTTTTATTCATCACGGTACAATCTGAACCGTCCGCGTCGTCCCAGTAAAAGCCCCCGGCACTCTGTTTCCACTGCGGTCAATCAACTCCAGCAGGACCTCATATTTTCCCGGAGCTGGCTTCTCCAAAAGAATAATCGGCTCCCACTTTGTGAGGATGATGGGCTCTCTATGGTTGACCCTCACCTTTATGCGATATTCGCTTTCGTTCAGCGCGACATTCCGGAGATAAAAATCGAGCATAATGTAATCAGCGGAACCATCTTTCTGGCTGTATTCCCCCTTAGGCCTGCTATAGATTAACATCGGTTCATCCGGAGCGGGCCGGTTCTCACTGCTCTCTTTCACGACATGAAACGTTGCCATCGCAAACGCTTCCGGATTCTTAAGGGAGAGGTGAAATTTGCGGGCCAGGAAAACGGAGAGCGTATGAGTCCCTTCCGGGACATTTTCCAACACGGTCGAACCACTCGCAGAATAATCTGCCACATAAGGTTCATTGTCCAGGATCACATGGACATGCTGTCTCGGCTCGGGCATGCCGACGTTGAAATTTTCAATCTGATAACGAACTTCAACTCTTCCGGAATCAAGCGTGGTTCCGGGAGCAGGAGAAATGAGCTTAATAGCTGACCGCGGTTCAACACCGATCCCCTGTAAGCGTTCCATAGCAGCCGGATCCCCCAGGGGAAGAAAAAAAACACCCCCCCCCGCCTGCGCCACACTGTATCCTGTCACCATCAAGGGTGTCTTCTTCTGACACCCGAAGGTCAAAAGTGTCATGCCCAGCAATCCAATAAAAAAGAGATTCGATTTTTTCATCACTGCGCGACTCCTTTGGCAAGACTCTTACCTAGTTTCCATCCGGAAACAGAATTCTATTACGGCTGGCTGCAAAATGAATGCTCTTCGTTGCTAAAATCAAAATGTCCTCGACGTAGCCGCTGGCTACGCCTCCGGGCATTTTGCTTTTGTCGCCTTGAGCATTCATTTTTCGCTGCGCCTCACGACGAATTCTGTTTCCGGATGGAAACTACCTAAATCCATTGATCCATATCACAAAAGATGCCGCACTTCGACAAGGAAGTCCCGAAAACCATTGAGGACAAACTGCACCGCAATGGCTGCGATCAGGAGACCAAAGAGACGGGTAAAGACGCGAATCATCCCACTCCCAAGCTGGCTCATCACCCGGTCACTCTGTAGGAGAATCAGATAGGTGAAAAGCCCCGTGACCAATATGGAGATAATCAGGAGGGGAGCATGGAGAAAGTGAGTGAATTTGCCCGCAAGAAGCATCACTGTGGAAATGGCTCCAGGGCCTGTCAAAATGGGAACCGCAAGGGGAACCAGGCTCACATCTTCGGCACGCCCACTCTTTTCGATGTCTTCTGCAGTATGCTTTTCAGCCGGGCTTTTGGCCTGCATCATGCTTCTGGCCATTCCGAAAATGACAATCCCCCCTGCAATGCTGAAGGCGGGGACGGTGATATGAAAAAGGCGGAAAATGATGCTTCCCGCCAGCATGAAAATGAGCATCACGACCGTAGAACCCACGGAAGCCCGCCACGCCGTCCGCTTCTTCTGCCGTGATGACATCCCCTCTGTGAGACCAATAAAAATTGCGGCACAAGAGAGGGGGTTGACGATAAAGAAGACAGAGGTCACTGCCACCAGAAAGTATTGCGCTAGATCTTTCAGTTCGGCAAAATTCATCGTGCACCCGCATTTCGGTTCTCGCTCTCTTTTCGGTAAGATAGTCAATAACATTAGCTTTTGTAATATTGAGATTGAGCCGCCGACGGCGTGCCACTTGGCACGTCGAGTGCCTCTTTTCGACTGAGAACGCTGCTGTCATCTCTTGCAGCAAGCCGCAACAGATTGGAATTTTCAGATGAACACCTACTGGAC
>JACQJE010000052.1 GCA_016205125.1 Deltaproteobacteria bacterium
ATATATTGCTTAAAATGGTCTTATGCTTGATCGATCTCTTTTGCGAAAATCGGTTTTGGACTGGGATGAAGGATTTCAAAAGATTCGGGGCCAGATCATTCCCCGAGAGCAAGAGATTCCATTGCCTGGGAAACACGCGCTTGCCTTGATTGGAGTCCGAAGAAGCGGAAAAACGTGGAGCGCTGTCGAACTGACCCGAAACTTTGACCAGCCAGTTCTCTATTATAATTTCGAAGATCCCCTTTTTTATTCGGACCCGGATGTTCTCAATTTGGATGAACTCATTTCAATCTATGTGGAGCAAAAAGGTTCTCCCCCCGCACTCCTCATTCTGGATGAAATCCAAAATGTCAACGGATGGGAGAGGTGGGTGCGGAAAATGACTGATCTGGAAAAATATAAAATCGTCATCACCGGCTCTTCAGCAAAACTCCTCAGTTCGGAAATATCGACTTCTCTTGCTGGCCGTGCTCTGGAGGAGAAAATCTGGACGCTCTCTTTCCCTGAATTTTTAAAGTTCAGAAATCGACAATGCCGCTCCGAAGATGAATATCTGGCAGAACTCCATCACTATATGGAGTGGGGAAGCTTCCCAGAGGTGGTACTTTGCAAATCAGAAACGGAAAAAAAGAGACTTCTACAACAATACCTCAACGACATTGTTTTGAAGGACATCGTCAATCGCCATGAGTTGCGGGCAAAAAAGGTTTTGGATCAGCTTCTTCTCTATTATTTTACAAATATCAGCTCTCTCCATTCCTACTCGCGCATTCAAAAAGCCTTTGGCACGAGCACTCATCTCGCTTCAGAATATACCTCTTACTTCGAAGAGGCTTTTTTGGTTTTCGAAGTCTACCGTTATCATCCCAATCTGAAGATTCAGGCGCGAGATCCCAAAAAAATTTACGTGATTGACCCCGGCTTGCGCAATACATTCGCCTCAAGCATCTCTCCGGATTTTGGAAAATTGGCCGAGAATGTTGTTTTTATTCAGCTCAAGCGTCTGGGACTTGCAATGAGTTATTTCAAAAATCTTGGCGAAGTCGACTTTCTCGTCACAGAAAGCGGAAAACCGCTGGAAGCCATTCAGGTTTGCTACTCCGATTTGCGAGATCCAGCCGTCTACAAGCGGGAGGTTCAGAGTCTGCTCGAATGCTTAGAAACCCTCAAATTACCAGATGGAAAGATCCTCACTCTGAAACGCCATGAGAAGATCACCCTCAGCGGCAAACAGATTCAATTTATCCCCCTTTATCACTGGCTGCTTCAAGCAAAATCCCCCAAAATCCATCGTTAATTTTAGCTTCCTCCCTCTTGGCAAATTCCATCAGTCTGAAATTACTTTGCCTCGATGCTCATAAGGGGGGTCTCCTTCTAACTCGTTGAAAGAAGGGACTTCTTTACTGCGCAATAGTAATTTGATAATGAGGCATCGAGGCCTTTCTTCAAATTCACCCCTCAACTTAGCTCACCTACGGTTACATTTAATGTGAGTCAATGCGGCCAGAGAGACAAATTATGTCACAGGAGTGCCGTTCTTTGTTACTTTGAGCGATCCCCTTATCGGCTCGAATATAATTATTTAGCAATATCAATATGTTACAATTTATCCCCTCTGGCATGCCATTTGCAATTTTATGCAGGTAGGAGAGATGAGAGCCCCATTCGGGATTCTCACTCAATGAAAGTGACTTTTTGTGTAAGAGGAGAAGTGCGATGTATAGAAAAGCCCTTTCTTTTGGAGTTCTTGCCTTTATAGTGGTTGCCGTGGCTGGCTGTGGGGATGACGATAATAATGGAAACCCGCAACCTGCTGCGCCATTTAATAACTTCCCAGTACAAAATAGAGATACGTTTGGGGACGACTTCCTTCGCAATAACCCAAACTCTCTCTTCAGAACCGGGAATGGGAGAATGATGAACGGCTCTGATTTCTACCATGCGGTAGAGTATCAGAATCGGTCACGCTATAGCTCGTATGGCTATATTCCCTTTGACTACATCGATCCTTATTTCTATGGCGGCTATGAGATCTACGACCCCTATTATTCCAGCGGCTGGAATAATTTTGGCGGGTTCTATAACAACCTGCGCGGCGATGCGAACAGACGCTATTTTGGAAACGGGATCAATGTGAACTTTACGTTCGAGTTCAACCAGGATAGCAAGAACTATCAGGGTGACGACGTCAGTATCGGCCTCTAATCAACCTGGCAATAGTTTTCGCTCTGCTGGTTGGAAATGGCCTAACGCTTTGTGAACTGCGTGGCGCGGCGGGCCTTACGGAGACCATATTTTTTCCGCTCAACAATGCGGGCGTCTCTCGTGAGAAAACCTCCCTTTTTGAGAATGGGGCGGAAATTCGGATCGTAACTGAGGAGTGCCCGGGCAATCCCTAATCGCGTGGCCTCTGCCTGTCCCGTGAGGCCTCCTCCGCGAGCCGTCACAGTGACATCGAGCTTGTTTTCCAAACCGACCAACTCGAGAGGCTGTCTCACCGTCATGCAGAGGGTTTCCCGCTTAAACGCCTCTTCCAGAGGATGTTTATTAACGACGATCTTTCCAGATCCCTCGCGCAGATAAACCCGCGCTGTTGACGTCTTGCGACCCCCCACTCCCGCATGAACTCTTTCAGGCATTGCCGACTCCTGGAATCTTGATTCTCGTTGGATAACTCGTAAACTCGACTTTCAATGGCTTTTGAGTCGTGTGCGGATGCTCTGGGCCTGTATAAACTTTGAGCTTCTTCAGAAGTTGCCGCCCCAGGCGGTTATTGGGGAGCATGTTGCGCACAGCAGCCATAATCAGACGCTCAGGATAGCGGTTCCTCACTTCCCGCGCGGTCTGAAACTTAAGACCCCCGGGATATCCCGAGTGCCGGTAATATCGCTTGCCATCCCACTTTCTTCCGGTCAGCCGCACTTTTTCCGCATTCACGACAACGACAAATTCCCCTGCATCTACATGAGGCGTGTATTCAGGCCGATGCTTTCCCCGGAGGATATTCGCAATCTGCGTGGAGAGGCGCCCCAAAACATGCCCGGCGGCGTCAATTTCATACCATTTTTTCTGCACTTTTCCTGCTTGCGCTAAGTATGTTTTCATAGGTTCTGCACTATAAAAGGGATTCTTCAAAAATGTCAAGCACTCAGGTGATAAAGCATCAGGTAAATCACCACACCTGTGACTGAAACGTAAAGCCAGACGGGAAATGTGAAGCGGGCGATCTTGCGGTGCAGAAAAAATCTCCCTGAAAGGGCACGATAGAGTGTAATGGCGATCAACGGCACAATCGCAATAGCGAGGATTGTATGAGAGAAGAGAATGGAAAAATAGACTTTTCGGAGCCACCCTTGGCCCTGGAAAGGAATGGAACCGACTTGTGAGTGATAAACGATGTAAGAGATCAGGAAAATGGCAGAGAAGACACAGGCGGTCAGTAAACAGGCTTTATGCTTTTCACGCTTCCCTCTTTTGATCTGTACGACGCCCACGGTAATAAAGAGGGCGCTCAATCCATTCAGCGTGGCATGAAAGGGGGGCATCCACGAAAAGTTCATCGCCATCCTCCGTCTGCCTGGATCAGGTTCCGTACGTCTGAAAGCAAGCGCTTCATCGCTTTATCTTCTGTTCCGTCATAATAGCCGCGGATACGAAAATGGTGATCGATCAAAACCAATTTGGAGCTGTGGAGAATCGCATCCTCTCCTAACGCAATTTTTTCATTGGGGGCAACGCCGAGGCGCAGACTCTTTTGAGCAAAAGAGTAGATCTCTTCTTTCCTGCCGCTCAAAAAATGCCATCTCCCCGATAGGGCGTTAAACCTTCTGGCATATTGCGAAAGCACCTCTGGAGTGTCCTTCGCCGGATCGACAGTGATGGAGACAAAATCGACATTTTGCCGGTCTGCAAGCGATTTTTGGAGACGCTCCATCTGACGCGACATGATGACACACTGGGAGTGACAGGAAGTAAAAATGAGATCCGCAATCCAAACCTTCCCGCCAAGGTCATGGCGCGTTAATATTTTTCCTTCCGCAGTAGGAAAGGAAAAATCTGCAACTTCACCAAGAATGGGGAGAGCCCGCTCTCCCTTTATCAACTGATAATGCTTCAGAAGATAAACACCTTCAACAGTAAGGCCGATCATCAACAGGAGCATGAGGAGTCGCAGAACGTGGCGTTTTTTCATATCAAAATCCTCCACCTAAATGAACCCGGTCAATCACCATGGCAAGTAATACCATCGGGAGATAAATGAGAGAAATCACAAAAATCCGCTTCGCATAAATACGTTCGGGAAAAACAGCAAAGAGAACAGCAGAGAAGAGATAGATCGTCCCCATATAAAGGGCAACTGCAGAATAAAATGGACCTGTAAACTCGTACCAGGTGGAGATCAAACTGACTGGAATAAGCCCCATACAGAAGAGAAGCATCTGCCGTTTGGTGCGACGCCCTTCTGCGTCAACAGCAGGCAAAACTTTGAAACCGGCTTTCGCATATTCGTCCCGGTAAAGCGACCCGATCGCCAGAAAATGGGGCATCTGCCAAAAGGTTAAGATGGCATAGAGAATCCAGGCCTCCCTTGAAAGGTGATTCGTCGCGGCGGCCCAACCGAGCATGGGGGGGATGGCTCCTGGAATGGTCCCCACGTATGTGCAGAGGGGAGAACGCATTTTTAGAGGGGTGTAAATAAAGAGGTAGACTGCCGCACTCAGAGCGGAAAGGAAAGCGGTGAGAAGATTCACCAGGAGAGCCAGATAAATCAGACCAAACAAAGAAATCCCGATGGAAAAAACAAGCGCATCGACTGGAAGGAGGCGCGCCGCGGGGATCGGTCGATTTTTTGTCCGTTCCATCAGGCGGTCGAGATGCCGCTCAAGAAACATATTGATGGCGCTCGCTCCTCCCACCGTCAGCGCTGTGCCAATCAGCGCATGGAAGAAAAGGAGCGAGAAGAGATTTCCGCGGGAGCCAAGATAATACCCTGCGATCATCGTGAGAAGGATGAGCGATGTGAGGCGCGGTTTTGTCAGCTGAAAAAAATCTGCTCCTTTTGGCCGAAAGATTGTCCAGGAGGGGGAAATCTGGTCGATCGTCTGATTTGGATGGCGGCTCAGATTTGGAGTCATAGGGCGTCCTTCTCTGAAAGAATCAGGCGGAATCTGAAACTAAAAAGCGTTACGATCAGTGACCCAGCTAAGAGCATTGCGCCGACAACCACATGAGACGTTGTGATGAGAGGATACTTTTTTGTCCAAACCACTAAAGCGCCCAAAAGAATCTGCGCGACCACAGCGGTCATCATAAAGAGAGCAGAAAAAAATAAAAGGGGTTCTCTTCTTAAATGACGCACCATTCGCAGAGACGTCATCCAAATGAGGGCCATGACGATCAGAGCCCAACATCGATGCGCATAGTGAAGGTAAATGCGAAAGCGGAAGGTCTCAAATGAGACCGGAAAGGGGGTGTCCCCCTGGTAAAATGTGTCGAGATCGGCTGGAAATAACTTTCCGTAAACAAGAGGAAAGTCCGGGACCGCAAGTCCAGCCTCAGAATGACGCATCCAGGCTCCCAAAATAAGCTGAATAAAAACAGCCGCAAGGGTTATCACTCCCCAGAGGGGGAGTCTCTGCAGAAGATTTTTTTCTTTGTGAGAGGATGGGAGCAATACCCGTCCCTCTTTCCATTTCTGAGAAGTGACCACCGCAAGCGTGACAACCGTCGAGAAAAAAATCTGGGCGAGAGTCGCATGGCCAACTGAAATAGCGGTCGGAAGTAAAAAAAGGACCGTCAGGCCGCCCAACAGACCCTGAAAACAAACAAGAGCTATGGAAAAGAGCCCCAACATTCTCACCCATTTTCGTTTCTCTGCAAGAAACAGCCAGACAGCCAGCACAATGGTTAACAATCCGACAGTGGCGGCGATCAACCGATGCCCATGTTCATAAAAGATCCCCCCAATCATGGGAGGCATCAGCATGCCGTAGGAAAGAGGCCAGTCAGGCACAGCCAAGCCAGAACCTGTACTGGTCACCATACCGCCAGCAAAGATCAGAAAGAGGGTGGCAGAGGCTGTAAAAATGGAATAGCGATTCAGCCAGCAATTCTGAGACATGGGCGGCAATATAGGAAGAAGGTCCCGCGATGTCAATTGCTCGTCATTATTAAGCAAAAGGAGACTTGACGAAGAACATCGCAAGGGATTAAGCATAGAGATTCGTATCTGTAAGAGGGGATAAACGGATCATGAATGAAAGTCCATATGGGTACTGGCTCCCGATCGACATCTCCACGCATGGCTATCAGATCGATCAGCTGATTGCGCTCCTTCATTGGTTCATGGGAGGGTTGTTTGTCTTTTGGAGCGCCTTCTTTATCTATTGTCTGATCCGATTTCGACATCGGGAGGGGCATCAGGCATCCTACCGGTTGATTTCAGGAAAATTCTCAAAAGTGTTGGAGGTGGGGGTCATTATCGTTGAGTCGGTACTTCTCATCGGTTTTTCAATACCCATCTGGGCGAGCCTGAAACACGATTTTCCAGATGCAAAAGAGGCTCTTACCGTACATATCGTCGCGGAACAATTCTCATGGAATATCCATTATCCCGGAAGAGACGGAGTCTTCGGCAAAAGGGATGTTCAACTGACAAGCCCGTCCAATCCCCTCGGATTGGATCGAAAAGATCCTTACGGGAAAGACGATATCACTTCAATCAATGTCTTTCACATGGTCGTCAATAAGCCGGTGATCGTTCATTTGTCATCGAAAGATGTGATTCACAGTTTTTTCATCCCGGTAATGCGAATCAAACAGGATGCCATTCCGGGGAGTTCTATTCCGATCTGGTTTGAGGCGACGCAGACTGGAAAATTCGACATTGCATGTGCCCAGCTTTGCGGTCTGGGTCACTACCGCATGCGTGGTGAAGTGAGTATTGACACGCAGGAAGCATTTGATCAATGGATGCTGCAAAAGGAGAGTGAATCTGAGCAGGCGTCCAGCGAGGAGACTCATCAATGAGCGTCCAACATCCCTTGGAACATCGCCATGAAGCACCCGGTTTCTGGAGAAAGTATCTCTTTTCCACGGATCACAAGACGATTGGGATTCAGTATGCGATCACGGCGATGTTCTTTCTCCTCTTTGGCTTTGCCCTCATCATGCTCATCAGATGGCAGTTGGCCTATCCGGGAAAACCCTTTCCCATCCCTTTCCTCGCCTCTCTGTTGGGTGAGGCCAGAATGGTAAGCGGAATTATGCTGCCCGAGTTTTATAATGAGCTTGGGGCAATGCATGGAACGATCATGATCTTCCTTGGGGTCGTTCCACTGGCTGTTGGAGCTTTTGGCAATTATGTGATGCCCCTTCAGATTGGCGCTCCCGACATGGCATTCCCCCGGATTAACATGGCAAGCTATTGGGCCTATTTTCTTGGCGGGATTGTCATGTTGGGGAGTTTTTTTGTTCCGGGCGGCGCCGCTTCGTCAGGCTGGACATCTTATCCTCCTCTTGCCAATATCGCTACTCAGGGTCAGACATTCTGGCTCATCGGGATGGTTTTTTTGATTACCTCTTCTCTTCTCGGTTCAATCAATTTCATCGCCACAATTGTTCAGCTTCGCGCGAAGGGACTCTCTTTTTTCAGGCTCCCCTTCTTTGTCTGGGCACAGTTTGTCACTGCTTTCCTCCTTCTCCTGGCCTTCCCTCCGTTGGAAGCGGCGGGCGTACTCCAATTAATGGATCGACTTTTCGGAACCAGCTTCTTTCTCCCGAGCGGCTTGGTCGTTGGAGGAAAAGCTTTGGAAGTGAGTGGCGGAGGAAATCCCCTTCTCTGGCAGCACCTTTTCTGGTTCCTTGCGCATCCGGAAGTCTATGTCCTGATTCTCCCGGCAATGGGAATTGTCGCGGAAATCATTGCAAACAATACGCGCAAGCCTCTTTGGGGTTATAAGCCGCTTGTGTACTCTGTTCTCTTTCTCGGCTTCATGTCATTTATCGTCTGGGCTCACCACATGTTCATCACAGGGATGGGGACGGTTATGAGTACTTTCTTCCAGGCCACCACGATGATTATCTCGATTCCCTCTGTCGTGATCCTCACTTCCTTGATTATCAGCCTCTGGGGCGCATCGATCCGCTATACGGTCCCGATGCTCTTTGCTTTGGCGTTCCTCCCGATGTTTGGGATCGGCGGGTTGACGGGGCTCCCTCTCGGTTTGGCGTCCTCTGACATCCACCTTCATGATACCTACTATGTCATTGGCCATTTTCACTATGTGGTCGCACCGGGGACGTTATTGGCGCTCTTCGCGGGGGTCTATTACTGGTTCCCAAAGGTCACCGGCAGGATGATGAGTGAAAAATTGGGAAAGATTCACTTCTGGCTTTCGTTGATCTTCATCAACGGAGTCTTCCTGCCGATGTTCTTCCAGGGAATGGCTGGCGTATCGAGACGCCTCTATGATCCTACAACGTATGCTTATGGAAAAGTCGTTCAGCCTCTCAATATCGTGATGTCTTACTCGGCTTGGCTGCTCGCTGTCGCGCAAATCTTCTTCCTGATTAACCTGGTCTATAGTATTTGGAAGGGGGAAAAGGCCTCCTCTGATAATCCATGGGATGCAACAACACTGGAATGGGCGACACCAACCCCTCCTCCGCATGGTAATTTTTTGACACCGCCGGAGGTCTACCATGGACCGTACGAATATAGTGTTCCGGGGAGAAAAACCGACTTTTTACCCCAAAATCAAAGTGAGTAAGGTGAAGTAATGATGGAAATACCGTATACAGTAAAACCTCACCCCGTCACCGGTGTTTATAACGGCAAATTTGGGATCTGGCTCTTTCTCGCTTCTGAAGTGATGCTGTTTGGAGCGCTCTTTTCAGCTTACGTCCTCTTGCGCGTAGGAGCCGACACATGGCCCCGCGGCTCTGCACTCCTCAATGTCCCTCTGGCGACACTGAACACGATGCTCCTCATTACCTCTTCTGTGACGATGGTGATGTCCTGGGCTTCCCTGAAGGTAAACAACTTTGGAAAATATCGCTTCTATTTCGCCTCTACAATCTTCCTCGGCCTGGCCTTCCTTGTCGTAAAGAGTTTTGAATATGGCGCAAAGTTTGAACACAATCACTTCCCATCGACAGATACCTTTTACGCGATCTATTTCACATTGACTGGACTCCACGGCCTCCACGTTCTCGGAGGGATCCTTGTCAACACCTATCTCTTATCCACTGCAAAATCGATGTGGAACAGAGATCCTGAACACATGACAAACCGAATAGAGTGTGCGGGTCTCTACTGGCACTTCGTAGACTTGGTCTGGATTTTCCTCTTTCCAGTGCTCTACTTATTGTGAGAAAAGACGTATGACGCAAGATGAAATAAAGAAACATGTTCGAATTTACATCGCTGTTTTTGCGGCATTGGCAGCTCTAACCGTGGTTACAGTGGCGATCTCTTACCTACATTTGCCGTTGCCGTATGCCATCGCCGTTGCGCTCCTCGTCGCAACAATCAAAGGTTCGCTGGTCGCCTCTTATTTCATGCATCTCATTTCTGAAAGAGCGGTTATTTACGGGGTTTTGGCATTTACACTGATTTTCTTCGCTGCGCTGCTCTTCATTCCAATGTACACAACGTTTGAGGGGTCATTCTAAATGTCATTGAAGGCGTTCCATCTCTTTTTTATTCTCTTGTCGACTCTCCTCTCTCTCGGCTTTGGCGTGTGGGGATGGTTTACTTACAAGACAAGCGGGAGTACCGTTGATCTTGCCATGTCTATGGCTGCCTTTG
>JACQJE010000071.1 GCA_016205125.1 Deltaproteobacteria bacterium
GGCTGAAATTGATGGCGGATCGAAATTTGACGTCTCACACATATCACGAGGATCTGGCGAAAGAGCTATTAGAACGCATCCGGCGGGATTATCTCCCTCTTTTTGAGCAATTGAAAGCTTCCATTGTAGATAACAGTCAGGAGTAATTTGTGCCAAAAAAAGTAGGAAAATTCATCACTTTTGAGGGAATTGAGGGGTCTGGAAAGAGTACTCAGCTCGACCACCTGATGGACCACTTGTCAAAGTTTGTCCCTTTAGGAGAAATCCGCCATACGAAAGAGCCGGGGGGGACTCCGCTGGGTGATCGGGTTCGAGAAACCCTCCTTGATCCTCATCTTCACATCTCTCCAGTGGCAGAGCTTTTTCTTTACGAAGCGATCCGGACTGAACATGTGGAGCAGGTGATCAAACCAGCTTTGGCAAAGGGGATGTGGGTCTTGTGTGACCGCTTCTCTGATGCCACTGTCGCCTATCAAGGATACGGCAGGGGGCTCCCCATCGACTTTATTATTCAGCTCAATCAGGTGGCAACAGGAGGAGTCGAACCGGACCTCACCCTCCTTCTCGACTGCTCCGAGGATGTCGGTTTGGGGAGGGCGTTTCAGCGCGCGAATAGTAAGGGGGGGAGACATCTGGACCGCCTGGAACAGGAGGCCAAGACATTTCATCACCGTGTGCGTCAGGGATACTTGAAATTAGCCCAGCAGAATCCAGGCCGATTCATTGTCATTGATGCGGCGAGAGATGAGGAAATCGTCGCTCAGGACATGATCTCCAAGATCAACCACCACTATCCGTTGGAGAACCTCAAGAAAGCAGGGAGTCGATGATCACATTAAAAGAGATTCTCGGCCAGGAACAGGGGGTGTCACAGATCGGCCGCGCATTGGCAGGCGAAACTCTGCCCAACGCTTATCTCTTCGCGGGGCCGGCCGGCGTAGGAAAGAAAACGACTGCTATCGCGCTGGCTGCGGCTCTCAACTGTGATGAGGAACAAAAAAAGGGGTGCGGGCACTGCTCTTCCTGTCACAAAATAGCAACTCTTCAACATCCTGATCTTCATGTTGTTGCCCCGGAAGGAAAGGTTTATAAGCTTCAGCAGATCAAAGATTTTCAGCGCTTCCTAAAATATGCCCCTCTGGAGGGGAGACGTCATCTGGTCATTCTTGAAGAGGGAGAACAGTTGGGTCATCACGTTTCCAATGCCCTCCTCAAAATGATGGAAGAGCCTTCTTCCCCAACGCTTTTCATTCTTTTAGCGACCCAGCCGGAAGAGCTCCTCCCTACTATCCTCTCGCGGTGCCAGATCGTTCATTTTAAGCCATTGTCAGAAGAAATCATTAAAACCATCCTGTTGAGAAACGGCGGGGAAAAAGAGCAGGTCGGTATTGCGAGCAAACTGGGATTGGGAAGCGTGGAACGCGCACTGAAATATCTGGATCCTCTCTTCCTTGATCTCAGAAAATCACTCTACATGGCGCTCCATGCCATTGAACAACATGAAGCGTGGCAACCTCTCGCCTGCCTGACTTTGGCGGAACAACTCGAAAAGGAAAAAAAATCGGAACTACTCTTCGACCTCTTCGAACTCTGGTATCGCGACCTCTTTTTTCTCTCTCTCAAATCAGAACAGTATGAGCTTCTCAACTTTGACTTCCAGACCTCCCTTGAAGCGATTTCACCCCGATACCATCCCAAAAAAGCGGCTGAAAGACTCCTTTTTCTTTCAAAAATGCGAAACTATTTCGACAAAATATCTCTCAATCATCGCCTCGCCTGGGAATATCTCCTCTTGCAGCTCCGCCCTCAAAATACCGCCCTGGAATATCCCTTGGAAGACCCCGCAGCACTTCTCTCTCCCATGCAAAATAGGATATGATGTCATCCATGTCGACGAAAACCGTCCCAGTAGAGTCAAAATCTGCCACTCCCTTTTACATCACGACCCCCCTCTATTACGTCAATGACGTCCCGCACATCGGCCACGCCTACACGACGATCGCTGCAGATGTCCTTGCCCGATTTAAGAGGCTGGACGGTTTCGACGTCTTCTTCCTGACAGGGACTGATGAGCACGGGCAGAAGATTGAACGGACTGCCCTCCAGAATCAGGAGGCGGCACAAGCCTTTGTCAACCGCATGGTGGTTCATTTTAAGGATCTCTGGAAAAAATTCGACATTACCTGCGATGATTTCATCAGGACCACAGAAGAGAGGCACAAAAAAGTGGTCCTCGCTTTTGTCCGCAAACTCCTCGAAAAGGGAGATATCTATCTCGGCCAATATGAAGATTGGTATTGCACTCCTTGTGAGACTTTCTGGACAAGCCAGCAGTTGACTCCGCAAGACCAATGCCCAAGCTGTCATCGACCTGTCGAAAGGCTTAAAGAAGAGAGTTATTTTTTTCGGCTCTCAAAATACACTCAGCCCCTGATTGAGCATTTTGGAAAACATCCCGCCTTTATTCAGCCCGAGTCGCGCCAGAATGAGATTTTAAGCATCCTGCATTCAGGTCTGCATGACCTGAGCATGAGTCGGACAGCGGTACAGTGGGGGATCCCGATGCCCGACACCGGCCTCACAAAGACCCCTCACATTGTGTATGTCTGGGTTGACGCGCTGATCAATTACATCTCCGCGCTTGGGTTTCTCGATACACCGGATCGATTTCATCGGTTCTGGCCCACCGCGCTTCATTTGATCGGAAAAGATATCCTGCGCCATCATGCCATCTACTGGCCCGCCCTCCTCCTCGCACTCGATTTACCTCTTCCAAGGGAGATCTTTGCGCATGGATGGTGGACGATCGAAGGGAAAAAAATGTCCAAGTCCTTAGGCAATGTCATCTCACCTATTGAAATGGCTGAAACTTTTGGGCTCGATCCCTTTCGATATTTTCTGCTGAGGGAAGTCCCCTTTGGTCTCGATGGCGACTTCAGCCGAAAGGCGATCATCAATCGAGTTAATAATGATCTCGCAAACGATTTGGGAAATACCCTTCAGAGAACCGTGACCATGGTGATCAAATACAGCAATGGAACCATGGATCTTTCTCCCTCCCTTTTTAAGACGAAAAATGGAGATGATGAAAAGTTTCGCCAGGAAGGAGTGAAAC
>JACQJE010000053.1 GCA_016205125.1 Deltaproteobacteria bacterium
ACATGAGACAACTCTTAGAAAAAGCGAGGCAGAAGAAAAAAACTTACGAGAAATGAGAACGCTGCCCTAATCCAGAAAACTTGCAACCGCAAGACGCAGGCGACTGTATCGAATCATGTCTGAATCCAAATCGTAGACGAAGTAATTGGTGCCATTCACATAGGCTGCTTGAACCCTTTCTCTAAAATTGCCAGGGGTATTTTCTCGGACGTAAGGAAAGATCTCTTTGAATGCCCCATCTTCTTGCAAAAAAGTGAGAGAGTGGATTTCACGACTATTGGGCACATAGTAATAATCCTTGAGAACCCGATACCCCTGACTGAGCGCCCAGTCTAAATCAGCAATTTTCTGACCTGCGCAATAAATGATGTTTCGATCCATTCGATCATTGAGAAAATCGATTTTTTCCTCTTCCTCGTCGTACCAGCTGTAAGCCCAATCAATGAGTTCCTTGTCGTTAAAAATAAAACGTCTGGTGTCATATGATCCCGGTCTGGCCTCTACATAGAGGAGATCACCCATGCGATAAAGGCTCAACTCTGAAGCAGCAGCCAAGTCCACATCGGGATAGAGCTCAAGGGTCAAATTGATCAATTTTTCTAACTTGGACTGAAGTGCGTCACCCAGATCGACGTATTTTAGTTCAAAAATCAGTGCCTGCAATTCGGCAAATTGAGGATTTCCGAGAGTTTCGTCAGCGATCGAAAACCCGACAATTTCTTCAACCTGAGCCTTGTAGTCTTGAGATGTCGCCTGAGCCGAAGCTAAGAAGGCAAATAGAAAGAACCCAAATAGGACTCTTTTCATTGGACCACCTCCCTTTTTCATCCGTCCCTACAAAATAGCATAAGAAACGAGCGTGAGCAATTTTCCTTTACCTGTCGTTGGATGAAGTCGCTTTCACAGTCTGCGTAGCTGCCGTATGAACAGGTACCCTCGTTTACTCGTTAGCTCCCCTCTGGAAATGAGCTAAGTGCCAGCCTTCCAGGAAGAGAGATACTCGCTCTGCTCCTTTGTAAGCTCATCGATCTTGATATTCATCGACTCCAGCTTGAGGCGCGCAATCATCTTGTCGATCTGCTCAGGAACAGGATAAACCTGATTCGATAGTTTCGTGTGGTGATTGGCCAGATATTCAAGAGAGAGCGCCTGGTTGGCAAAGCTCATGTCCATCACACTCGCAGGGTGCCCTTCAGCCGCGGCCAGATTGACCAGCCTCCCTTCGGCAAGAAGATAAATGCGGCGGCCATCTTTCAGGGTGAATTGGTGAATAAATTCCCGAATCTGTTTTACCTCTTTGGCTTGCGCGCGCAGAGCCTGCAAATCAAGCTCCACATCGAAGTGTCCGGAGTTGCAGACAATGGCTCCATCCTTCATGACATCAAAGTGCTCTTTGCGCACGACAGAGATATCCCCCGTCAATGTGCAGAAGATATCTCCAATCGGCGCTGTTTCCTTGAGCGTCATCACCTGGAAACCATCCATCACGGCCTCCAGCGCACGCAGTGGATCGATCTCTGTGATAATCACGCGGGCACCCATGCCGCGCGCCCGCATCGCCAGTCCCCGGCCGCACCAGCCGTAGCCGCAGACAACAAAGTTTGAGCCGGCCAGGAGATAGTTTGTAGCGCGAAGAATACCGTCAATAGTGCTCTGCCCCGTTCCGTAGCGGTTATCAAAAAGGTGTTTCGTCAATGCGTCGTTGATTGCAATAATCGGGTAGTTGAGGACTTTGTCATTGGCCATAGAGCGGAGCCGGGTGACACCCGTTGTCGTCTCTTCAGTTCCGCCAATCACTTCTTTCAAAAGCTGTTGGCGCTGTGAGTGGAGCGTGGAAACAAGATCCGCACCATCATCCATCGTAATCTGCGGCTTCATGTCGAGCGCCGCATTGATATGTTTGTAGTACCTGTCGTGATCGACCCCTTTAATCGCATAGACGTCGATCTTATGCTTGACAGCCAGTGCGGCAGCCACATCGTCCTGAGTGCTGAGCGGGTTCGACGCGCAGAGAACAACTTTTGCTCCCCCCCCCTGAAGCGTCAGCATCAGATTCGCCGTCTCTGTCGTCACATGAAGGCATGCCGCAATTCTGAGACCCCGAAGCGGTTTCTGCTCTTCAAAGCGCTCCCGGACCGACCGGAGCACCGGCATCTGCATTTCGGCCCACGTAATGCGCGCTGAACCCTTCTCCGCCAAACTCTTGTTCGCAATATCCGGCATGAAAAAACTCCTCTCTTGGATCCTTCGCTTCGCTCAGGATGACAACGTGGCTCAGGATAAGCCATCGCTCAGAGTAAAAGCGGCTTTGTCGGACAGGCTCTTTACAGGACCTTGAGCAATGCGTCGACCTTGTCTCTCTTTTCCCAGGTAAAATCGGGCTCCTCTCTCCCAAAGTGCCCATACGCCGCCGTTTTCTTGTAGATCGGCCGGAGAAGATTGAGCTGTCTGATAATCTCTGCCGGTTTCAGCGGGAAAATTTTCCGGATTCCCTTCGCAATTTCGCCATTGGGAACCTTCCCTGTCCCGTAGTCATACACCATCACAGAGACAGGTTCGGCCATGCCAATGGCATAGGCAATCTGCACCTGGCATCGCGATGCAAGACCGGCGGCAACAATGTTCTTTGCAATGTAACGAGCCATGTAGGAAGCACTGCGGTCCACTTTTGATGGATCTTTTCCAGAGAAAGCTCCGCCGCCATGACTTCCATGACCGCCATAAGAATCGACAATGACCTTCCGCCCCGTTAGACCGCAGTCCCCTGAGGGGCCCCCCACCACAAAGCGGCCCGTCGGATTGATGTAGTATTTCGTTTTATCATCTCTCATCTGCTCGGGAATGACTCTTTTAATGACTTTTTCAATCACCTGCTCTCTTAATTCATTGTATCCAATCTCAGGGGAATGCTGTGTCGAAATCACAACGTTGTCCACCCGTTTCGGCTTATAGTCCTGATACTCAATCGTCACCTGGGATTTTCCATCTGGCCGCAGGAACGCCAGATCCCCCGAGCGGCGGGCATCTGCCAGCGCCCGCACCAGTTTGTGCGCATAGCTGATCGTCATCGGCATCAGCTCAGGCGTCTCATCACAGGCATAACCAAACATCAGGCCCTGGTCGCCAGCCCCCTGCTCTTTTCCCTTTTCCGTATCGGGCGTCACGCCAAGCGAAATATCGGGCGACTGCTTGCCGAGGGACGTCACAACAGAACAGCTCTTTCCATCAAATCCAAAGGCGGGGTCCGTATAGCCAATCCCTTCAATGGTCTCCCTCACGATGGCAGGCATATCGACATTCGCCCTCGAGGTAATCTCACCCGCGAGCATGACTAAACCAGTCGTGACCATGGTTTCACAGGCAACTCTCGCATTAGGATCTTGTGCAATAATGGAATCGAGAATGGCATCAGAAATCTGATCGGCAACTTTATCAGGGTGGCCTTCCGTGACGGACTCAGATGCAAATGTAAAATGTCCCTTCATGAACACCTCTCTCCCTTAAGGTAACGAATAAGAATATCCGTTCTTCTTATCATCGAGGTCTAAAATGTCAAGCAGCAGCAAGGAAGAAATTTATGCGAGGGGGCGATCGATATCACGATGGGTTAGTGTGGAGGCGAACTTCTGCTCCCTCAGCCACTGAT
>JACQJE010000054.1 GCA_016205125.1 Deltaproteobacteria bacterium
CCGAGGAGAAGGGGGCTCCCATTCGGGGTTTTTTAGTTGAAAAGGGGACACGGGGGTTTACGACCCGCGATATTGAAGGGAAGCTCTCTCTGCGCGCCTCTGTCACCTCGGAACTTTACTTTAAGGAGTGTAAGATCCCCGTTGAGAATCTTCTCCCTGACACAAAAGAGCTCAAATCGGCGCTCAGTTGTCTCAATCAGGCGCGTTACAGCATCGCGTGGGGAGCGCTTGGAGCAGGGCGCGCCTGCTATAAAGAAGCGCTCGAATATGCGAAGGTCCGCGTCCAGTTTGAACACCCCATTGCCCGATATCAGCTGGTTCAGGAAAAACTGGTCTGGATGGCCACCGAAATCACGAAGGGGCAAATGCTCGCCCTGCGGCTGGGCCAACTCAAGGACAAAGGGGAGATTCGCCACTACCAGATTTCTATGGCGAAAATGAACAATGTCGCCGCAGCGTTGAAAACGGCGAGACTGGCGCGCGACATTCTAGGCGCAAATGGAATCTGCGATGATTTCGCCAGCTTCCGCCATATGTGTAACCTCGAATCGGTCAGCACTTACGAAGGAACCCACGACATCCACCTTCTTGTTCTTGGAGAAGAGATCACGGGAATGAGTGCGTTGACATAACTTTCCGCAATCGTAAAAAAAATACTTGCATATTTATTACAAAAGCGTTATAAACGGCGCCTCTCATGATACTGCGTGGTTGAGGAGTCGCTTAACTCCTGAAGTTAGGGGGGTCATGCAGTGCAAAACGATGTTTCAAAAGAAAAGAGCAGATCGCGTGAGACAGTTTCTCTCTTAAGTGCCGCAACAGAAGAGCGCCGAAACGCCCAGATTCAGCTCATTAACGACATTGGGCGGAAAGTCCTTTCGACATTGGAGCTGGGTAAGCTCTACGGCGAAGTCATCCAGATCATCCAGAAAAAATATGACTATTATCAACTCAGTCTCTGGATCCTGGCAGACAATCGAAAAGATCTGGTTTTGCGTGCCCAGTCTGGTTATCGGGAAAAATCCCTGCCAGAGGGATTCAGAGTCCCGGTGACAAAGGGGATCATCGGCTGGACAGCGCGCAATCTCCGCACCCGCGTGGCAGCGGATGTCACAAAAGATCCCTATTATTTTAATCTTCCGGAACTCGACACAAAATCAGAACTCGCCGCACCGATCGAAACCAAAGGTCAACTGCTGGGCGTGCTCAATATTGAGAGCAATAAACTCAATGCGTTTGATGAAACCGACGCAACTGTCATCGAAACCATCGCGGGGCAGTTCGCAATTGCCATTCTCAATGCCCAACTTTACGACGAAGCGAAATCGTTCAATACCATTCTCAAAGAGAAGGTCCGGGAGAAAACGCGGGAATTGCAGGAAGCGCATGAGAAAATTCTGGAACAGCAGCGCCTTCTCAAGAAAGAAAACAAGGCTCTGAAAACCATTCTCAATACTCAAACCGCTAACGATGCCGTTATTATTGGCGACAGCGAAGAGATAAAGTCTCTTCTCAGCATGGTCGACAAGATCTCTCCCACTAATGCAACCGTTCTTATTCAGGGAGAGAGTGGAACCGGCAAAGAGCTCATCGCGAAGCGGCTTCATATGATGAGCCATCGCGCCGACAAGCCCTATGTCGCGATCAACTGCGGAGCACTTCAGGAATCTCTGCTCTTAAGTGAGCTTTTTGGTCACGAGAAGGGCGCCTTTACGGGAGCGGATTATCGCAAGATCGGATTGGTTGAAACAGCGGATGGCGGAACACTTTTTCTCGACGAAATCGGAGAGATGGGAATCAGTGTGCAATCTAAACTGCTCCGTTTCCTGCAGGAAGGAGAGCTCTACCGGGTTGGCGGGAAAACCCCCATCAAGGTTGACGTGCGGGTCATTTCTGCAAGTAACCGGGACCTCGACAAAGAAGTGAGTCAGGGACACTTCAGAGAAGATCTCTTCTACCGCCTCACCACGATCACCCTGCGCGTGCCGCCCCTGCGGGAAAGGAGAGAGGACATTCCTCTCCTGGTCGACCATTTCCTGAGAAACAGCAAATTTGGAGATCCGGCGGTTAAAAACATCTCTTCAGATGCTATGGAATTGCTCAAACAGCACAACTGGCCCGGCAATGTCAGGGAACTTCAAAATGCGATTGAAAGAATCAAGATTCTCGCGGACTCAGAGGAGGTCACAGTCGAAGACATTTTGAGGCATATCAAATTTCCCAGCGGGCATTTGGATCCCCTGCTCGAATCGACGAATCCGATCCTGCTAGAGGAATTGGAGCGAATTCATATTCTTAGAACACTGAATCAATGCGGCGGAAATAAAACCAAAACAGCAAAGATCCTCGGGATTACGATCAAGACCCTCTATAACAAACTTCATAAGTACGAGACTGAGGGAAAGTTGGCGCTCCCTCACCGGATCTATTTTCCCTCCAAGGTTGCGGAAGCCTGATTCGCTTTACGGTTTAGGAGTTCGCGAAGCTCTTTTCCTGGCTTAAAGAATGGAAGCCGTTTTGGGCTGACTTGAATCGGCTCTCCTGTGCGCGGGTTGCGCCCGGTGTATGAACCATATTTTCGATTCGCAAAAGAGCCATAACCCCTGATCTCGATCCGGCTGTCTGTCAACAAGGCCTCGACCATGCTGTCAAAAATAGTATTCACGACCGCGTCAGCTTTTTTGTGAGTGATATCTCCCTTTTCCTCAATCTGAGTAATCAAGTCTGCCTTATTCATCTTTACTCCTTTCTAGTGTGCCGATTCATAAATATCTTTACTTCTGGTTATCATTCTGAGCCCTTCGCTTCGCTCGAGGGTAAACTCCGCGAAGAATCCAGATCCTTCGGC